>JBPCNQ010000125.1:0-4497 GCA_051001095.1 Thermoleophilaceae bacterium | reverse complement strand
GATCGATCCCATCGACGAACGAGATGGAGGTGGGACATGTACGGCTTGATGGGACTCATACACGCGGGCCTGGCCCGGGCGGGGCATGCGTTGCGGCGAGAGGGCGGTCAGGGAACGGTTGAGTACGTCGCCCTGATCCTGCTGGTCGCGCTGGTGATGGCCGGCGTGGTGGCGGCCATGAAGGGGTTCAAGACCAACGACGGCAAGGAGCTCGGCGACCTGATCATCGCCAAGATCAAGGAGGCGGTGCGAAAGGTCCAGTTCTAGCCCCCACTGGACGGCCGGGCGGCGCACACCGGCCGACGGTAGTGCCGGTTCGCCCGGCCCCGCATCCAGCGGCGGGCGGCAACGCCCGGGGGCCGGGCGGGCCGCCCGCCGTGCCAGGATGCAGGCGATGAGCTCCGCCCCGAACGAGCTGCCCGTCGCCGTGTTCGATTCCGGGGTCGGCGGCCTCACCGTGCTGCACGAGTGCCTGGTGAGCCTGCCCCACGAGGATTTCCTCTACCTCGGCGACACCGCACGCTTCCCTTATGGAGACCGCCCCCGCGAGGAGCTCGAGCGCTTTGCCTGCGAGCTCACCGACATCCTGGTCGAGCACGGCACCAAGCTGATCGTGGTGGCCTGCAACTCCGCCACCTCGGCGGCCCTGGGTGTCCTGCGCACCCGACTGGAGGGCCGCGTGCCGCTCGTGACCGTGGTCGCCCCCGAATCGCGCCTGGCCGCCGAGTCCACCCGCAACCATCGGGTGGGGCTCATCGCCACGCCGGCGACGGTGGCCAGTCACGCCTACACCACCGAGCTGGCCCTCGCCTCCGGCGGCGACGCCGATCTGCACCCGGTGGCGTCCCGCGAGCTGGCGGCGCTGATCCAGCAGGGGGGAGAGGTCGACGACGCCACGGTGGAGTGCGTCGAGCGGGCGTGCGGGCCGTTGATAGAGGCGGGCGTGGACACCGTGATCCTGGGCTGCACGCACTACCCGCTCGTGCGTCCCCTGCTCCAGCGCACCCTCGGCCGCGGCGTGCGCATCATCAGCTCGGGGGAGGCGATCGCCGAGGAGGTCGAGCACGAGCTCGAGGCCGCCGGCACCGCCGCCCCCACCGACCGCCGCGGGGCCTACCGCTTCCTGGCCAGTGGCGATCCGGAGGAGTTCCGCCGCCTGGGAACCCGCTTCCTGCAGTTGCCGATCGCCAGGGTCGGCCACGTGCGCGTGGGCGCCGACACCGAGCACGCGGAGGCGGTGGCTTGACCCGCCACGACGGTCGCGCGGCCGACCACCTGCGCGTGGTCTCGATCCAGCCCGGCTTCGTGGGCTCCGCGGACGGCTCCGCGCTGATCGCGGCCGGGGGTACGCGGGTCATCTGCACGGCGTCGGTCGAGGAGTCGGTCCCGAGGTGGATGCGGGGCAAGGGCCGCGGCTGGGTGACGGCCGAGTACTCGATGCTCCCCGCCTCGACCGGACGGCGCAAGCAGCGCGACGTGTCCAAGGGACGACCCGACGGGCGCACGGTGGAGATCCAGCGCCTGATCGGTCGCGCCCTTCGCGGGGTGGTCGACTTCGAACGGCTCGGCGAGCGGACGGTGTGGATCGACTGCGATGTCCTGGAGGCCGACGGCGGCACGCGCTGCGCGGCCATCACCGGCGGCTACGTGGCCCTCGAGCTGGCCCTGGCGCCGCTGGTCGCCACGGGCCTGCTGGAGACGCTCCCGCTCAACCAGTCGGTGGCCGCCGTCTCCTGCGGCGTGGTGGACGGCACCCCGGTGCTCGACCTCGACTACCCGGAGGACTCCGACGCCGAGGTGGACATGAACGTGGTCATGACCGGCGACGACGGGCTGGTCGAGGTGCAGGCCACCGGCGAGCGCACGCCGCTCTCGCGCACCTCGCTGGACGAGCTGCTGGGGCTGGCCGCCGGAGGCATCGCCGAGCTGCGCGAGCACCAGCGCGCCGCCATCCAGTCGTCTCCTGCGGCGTGAAGCTCGTCCTGGCCTCGCGCAACACGCACAAGGTGCGCGAGCTGAGCGAGTTGATGGCGCCGCACGTGGTCGTGCCCCTCCCCGGCGCGGTGGAGCTGCCGCCCGAGACGGGAAAGGCCTTCGAGGACAACGCGCTCGGCAAGGCGCGCGGGGGCGCGGACACTCTGGACGCCGTGGCCATCGCCGACGACTCCGGGATCGAGGCTGCGGCGCTCGGGGCCGGGCCGGGCGTTCGCTCGGCCCGCTTCGCCGGCGAGGGCGCCACCGACCAGGAGAACCTGGACAAGCTGCTGGGCGAGGTCGCGGCCGAGGGCGACACGCGGGTGGCGTACGTCTGCGCGCTCGTGGCCGTCTGGCCCGACGGGCGCGAGCTGGTGCGCGAGGCCCGCTGCGAGGGACGGCTGACCCACGAGCCCCGCGGCGCGGGTGGCTTTGGCTACGATCCGGTTTTCGTGCCCGACGACTACGACGACGGCCGGACCATGGCCGAGCTCTCGGCGCGGGAGAAGGACGCGATCAGCCACCGTGGCCGCGCGGCACGGGCGCTGCTGGCGGCGCTGGGCGACTAGCCACTTCCCCGGGTCCTGTGGTCGCCGCGGGGGGCCACCACAACGCTTCAAGGACTTTCGGGGGCCGGCCTCATCCACGCAGGTTCACCGCCGCCGACGCCCCCACGGCCAGCAGCACGCCGGCGTAGCCCTGGTAGTCGTTGAGCAGCAGCAACAGTGCCGCCACGACACTGCTCGCGACGGTCACGATCCACGCGATTCGCGACAGAGGCACGCCGTTATTGTGACTCCCGTGGCAGTCGACCGGGCCTCCGTGTCTCCCGAGTCCGCGGCGGCCCGCCTCGTGGAGATGTCGGTCGACGTGCGCATCGCGGTGGTGGCGGACCCCGCCGGGGGCCTCATCTGCGCCTCGGACGACCTCGACTCGCAGCGGGCCCGGGCCTTCGCGGGCCTGGCCGCGGACCTCTTCTCCGCCGCCGACGGTGCCCTGGGCGACCCGGCTCAGCACGTCGAGGCCCACGTCGAGGGGGGCGGCGTGTTCGCCGTGCGCAGCGCCCGCCACACGCTGGCCTGCGTGGCCACGCGCCTCGCGCTGCCCGCGCTGATCCTCTACGACCTGCAGAGCACGCTGACCGAGATGGACGCGAGCGCGTGAGGGAGCAGCCCAAGGGCGCCATGGCGCGCGCCACCGCGATGGCCGAGGGGGTGGCCACGGCCATGCGCCGGCGCCAGCGCGACCGCGAGCCGCGGGTGCTGCTCTACCGGCGCCCGGGTGATCCGCGGGTGCTGGCGCCCGGGGCAAAGGGCCAAGATCGGGTGCTAGGAGTGGCCGAGAAGATGGTGGCGCTGGTCGACGAAGCCGACCCCCAGAGCCGCAGCAAGCGGCGCGCCCGGCGCCAGGGGGCCGGGCAGGAGGACGAGGACGCGTGACGCTGGTCGACCCGAGCTGACCCGCCGGGTGATCGCCCGGCGGTCGAACCGAGCCGATCCGCCGGGTGATCGCCCGCGCGCTCACCCACGGCGGCGTCCGGGCCGTCCCCCCTGATCGGGGAGATGTCGGTGTCGGGATCTTGATCCCGCAAATTGGGGATTTCTGTCGTCCCGACCCCGCTCCCAAAGCCAAATCGGTGCGGCCATCGTCCGTGGGTCCCGTTATGTTCGCGGCATCGTGAATCCCCCTAGAAGGAGGAGAAAATGACGAAGTCGGAGTTCGTCGATCAAGTGGCCAGCGAGTCTGGCCTGTCAAAGGGCGACGCCGGCGAAGCCGTGGATGCGGTGCTCGGCGTTATCGAGGGCACGCTGAAGCGGGGTGGGGAGATCAACTTCACCGGCTTCGGCAAGTTCTCCGTCGCAGATCGCGGCGCCCGCCAGGGTGTGAACCCGCAGACCGGGGAGAAGATCCAGATCGCGGCCAGCAAGGTGCCGCGGTTCTCCGCCGGGTCTGCCCTCAAGAAGTCCGTCAAGGGGAGCTAGACGGCCTGATACCTGCGCACTCCGGCGTCCTCCCTCCCTCGCGTGCGAAGCACGCTTCGGTCGGTGCGTCCTTGGATTTCTTGGTCTCAGACCGTCTAGCCCGCGAGGGTCCCCTAAGCGGGGCCCTCGCGGTCTTTAGGGCTCTTGGCTGAGGCACACTTCGCCGATCGGCTTGCCGGCCTCGTCGAGGAGCGACAGAGCCGGGTCGTGCTCGGCTTGGACCCCGATCCCGCCAACCTGTGGCCGGGCGCCGTGGCCGAGAACGAGCCCGGAGGGCCGCCCGCCGCCGCCGGCGTGGCCGCGGCGACCGCCGAGGCGGTGGCACGCCACTGCCGGCTGGCCATCGAGGCCGCCGGGCCGCAGTGCGTGGCGGTGAAGGCCCAGCTGGCCTGCTTCGAGCGCCTCGGCGCTCCCGGGGGGGCCGCGTGGGGCGCCACCCGCGACGCCACCCGCGAGCACGGCCTCCTGCTCCTGGCCGACGCCAAGCGCGGCGATGTCCCGGTGACCGCCTCCGCCTACGCCCAGGCACTGGTGGGGGCCA
>JBPCNQ010000124.1:0-2899 GCA_051001095.1 Thermoleophilaceae bacterium | reverse complement strand
GCGCCGTCCAGCGACTCGGCCAGCAGCGACAGCCGCGCCGCCGCGTCGGGCGCGTCGGCCAGCAGCCGCTCCAGCACGATCGTCTCCCCGAAGATCGAGGCGGTCTCGGCCACGGTCAGCGGCGTGGTGAACTCGAACATCCCCTTGGGCCGGGCCAGCGTGGCGTGCACCCCGTGGCCGAGCTCGTGGGCCATGGTCAGCACGTCGCCGGGTCGCGAGGTGTAGTTGAGCATCACGTAGGGATGCGCCGAGGGCACCGTGTAGGCGCAGAAGGCGCCGCCGCGCTTGCCGGGCTGCGGCGGGGCGTCGATGTAGCGCCCCTCGAAGAAGCCGGAGGCCACGTCGCCCAGCTCGCCGGAGAATCCGCGATAGCAGTCCAGCACCAGTTCCCGCGCCTGGTCGTAGGGCACGTGCTGCTCGAAGTCGGCCACCGGCGCCATGCGGTCGTAGTAGGCGAGCTTGTCCAGGCCGAGCAGCCGCGCCTTGAGGCGGTACCAGCGCCGGGCCAGCTCGTAGCGCGAAACCACGGCTTCGATCAGGGCATCCACCGACTCGTCGGAGGCCTCGTTGGCCAGGTTGCGCGAGGCAAGCCAGTGGGGGGAGGAACGCAGCTGGTCCTGGGTCGACTTGTCCGGCAGCAGGGTGTTGAAGATGAACGCGCGCGTTCGCAGCCCGGGCTGCAGGGAGGCCGTCACCGCCTGGCCCGCGGCCGCCCGCTGCTCGCGGTCGGGGCTCTGCATCAGGCTGAGCGCCTCCATCAGCGGCACCGGCTCCTCGCTCCCGGGCAGATCGACGGAGATGGCGGAGGTCAGCTCGGTGAACAGCCGGCCAAAAGCAGACCGGCCGGTGACCCGGGTCTCGGTGAGCACCCTTTCCTCGGGCTCGGAGAGCTGATGGGCGCGGTAGCGGCGCAGGGTGCGCAGATGGTGGCGACAGAACGACAGCTCGTCGCCGGACAGCAACTCCTCCGCGCGTTCGTCGGGCACCTCGTTGAACTCGAGGTCGAAGAACAGCAGCGACGTCTCGATCGAGGCGCTGCGCTCGCTCACCTGCGCCACCAGCGCCCCCGTAGCGGGATCCTGGGTGTCCACGGCGAAGGCCAGCGACGCATAGGAGCCCGCACGCCCGACGCGGTCGAAGATGCCCTCGGCCTCGCGCATGGCCGACGCCAGCCCGGCCGCATCGAGGTCGCCCACCGTGCCCCGGTAGCGGGCCGAGAAGTCCTCGGCCAGGCGGGCGGCCTCCTCCAGCTGCCGGATGGCGCCCTCGGTGCCGGCGCCCTCCACCAGCGGCTCGAGGTCCCAGCGCGCGTCTTCGAGTGCCTGATCGGAAGGGGAAGCGAGGGTTTCGGCCATTCCTGGACCTTAGGTGCTCGGCCTCACTCCGAGGGTGACGAGCCCCACGGCGGCCTAGGCCGAAGCCGGGACGGCGCGCCGTGCGCCATCCCGGATCATGCCGGCCACCTGCTCCGGCGAGTCCCACGTGGGCACATGTCCGCAGTCGCGCAGGCGCCTGACCTCCACGCCGGGAGGCACCGCCTCAGGCGGATAGACCGACCGGTCGCGGTCGGCCCAGGCCATCGTGACCGGCACCTCGATCTCGTCGAACCCCATAAAGAGGGCGCTGCGCATCTCGTGGTTGGCCCGCGCGAACCCCTCGGCCCGCGCGTAGGCCCGCACCAGCTCGTAGGCGTCGGCGGGCGGGACGCGCTCGGGGTGGGCCATGGCGCCGGCCAGCGCCACTCGGCGACCGGCGGAGGTCTGCAGGAGCGCGCGCAGCACGGGAAGCAGGCGCCTGGCGGTCGATCGCGCCACCTCCGGGCGGGGGCCGAGCACGCTGTGCCAGAAGCCGGCGGCGCACAGGGTGGTCACGCTCAGCGCCGTATCGGTCTTGCCGAGCTCCAGGGCGACCCATCCACCCAGCGAGTTCCCGGCCGCGTGGGCCTGCTCCACACCCATCGAGCGCAACGTGCAGCGTACGGCCGCGGCGATGTTCGCGGCCGTGGCCGGCACCTCGCCGGGCAGTGAGGAGGACTCGCCGAAGCCCGGCATGTCCATCGCGATCACGTCGTGGTGCTCGGCCAGGAGCGGCGTGACGGGCTTCCATACCCCGCGGTGGGCGCCCAGGGGGTGGATCAGGACCAGCGGTGGACCCGAGCCGGCGCGGTCGTAGGCAAGAAGGGCCATCGCCTGGGAACTACGGGGATCCCCTCTCCTCCGATCACCCGTCTCCTCCGATCACCCGCAAGCCCCGCTCCGCCCGTACTGTGGCTACATGGACCTGACCGCACGCACCGCTCTCGTGACAGGAGCCAATCGCGGCATCGGCAAGGCGATCCTCGACGCGCTGGCCGAGCAGCCGCTCGACCTGCTGCTGGCCGGCATGCGCGACCCCGGCTCCTTCGCGCCGCCCAACTCGGGACGTGTCAAGGAGGTCCGCCCGGTCGCCCTGGACCTCTCCTCGCGCGAATCGATCGAGGAGGGGGTGCAGGGGCTCGGCGATGTGCCGGTGGACCTGCTGGTCAACAACGCCGGCCTGGTCACCGGAGGGCTGCTCGAGGAGCAGGACCTCGACGACATCTACGCGATGCTCCAGGTGAATCTGGCCGGTGTGATCCAGCTCACCCGCGCGCTGCTCCCCGGCATGCTCGAGCGCGGCCGCGGCAAGGTGGTCAACAACGCCAGCATCTCGGGCTATGCCTACTTCCCGGCCGCCAGCACCTACGCGGCGTCGAAGGCCGGTGTGGTCGCGTTCACCGAGTCGCTGCGGCGGGAGACCAAGGGGACCGGCGTCTCGTGCCTGCACCTGGTGACCGGCGGCGTGGACACCGACATGCTCGACGAGACCCAGGACACCTACGGCAAGCACCTGGACACATCCGGCTGGGACAGCGTCCCGG
>JBPCNQ010000123.1:0-7227 GCA_051001095.1 Thermoleophilaceae bacterium | reverse complement strand
CCCCTCGAAGGGCATCCGCTATCGTCACGCGGTCGATGCCCCACCTCTACGACCTCATGCTGCTGATCGACTCGAACGCTCCCGACGAGCGCCGGGACGCCATCCTGGGCGAGGTCCAATCGATGCTGGAGAACGGCGGCTCGATCGTCTCGACCCACGACTGGGGCCAGCGCCGGATCGCCTACGAGATCGATCACCGTCCGGAGGCGCACTACCAGCTGTTCCAGTTCGAGGGCGATAACGACCTGCTGGATCGGGTGAACCACTCCCTCCGGATCATGGACGGTGTCCTGCGCTACCGGGTCATCCGCCAGAAGCCCGGCGGTCCCGAGGTGCCCCCGAGCCCCGAGCAGCCCAACCCGCAGCGCGAGGACGAGCCCGCCGCCGGGCGCGTGGCGGCCCGCGCCGCCGCCGACGCGCCGCCGGATCAGCCCGCCGAGAGCGAGCTGACCACAGCGGAGTAGCCCCGTCGGACCCGCGGGGCCTTGGGTTCTCACCGAGGAAGCGGCACACGGAGCGGAGGGCGAGCTGCTGCGCGGCATGCGAGACGGAACCGCCCCTTCGGTCACGGCCGAGTCACAAAACTCCTAAAGAGCAGCATCAGCACGGGGTCGGCGCTGCATGCGCGCCGACCCCGGGGCTACTCTCGATCGTCCATCCCCTCCCGCCTTCCCGAGAGCGAGACAAGGAGCAACCACATGGCAGCAACCAACATCAACAGGGTGATCCTGACGGGCAACCTCACGCGCGATCCCGAGTTACGTTCCATTCCCTCCAGCGGGAATTCGGTCTGCAGCCTCCGCGTCGCATGCAACACCCGGCGCAAGGACAGCTCGACCGGCGACTGGGTCGACAAGCCCAACTACTTCGACGTGACGATCTTCGGCCGCCAGGGCGAGAACGCCTCCCAGTACCTGTCCAAGGGCCGGCCCGTGGCCATCGACGGCCGGCTGGAGTGGCGCGAGTGGCAGGACAAGGAGGGCAACAACCGCCAATCGGTCGAGATCGTGGCCGACAACGTGCAGTTCCTCGGCGGGCGTGAGGAGGGCAGCGGCGGCAACGGTTCCCGCTTCACGCCCCAGAGCGACGTCCCGGCCGACACCAGCGACTTCAGCACGGTGCCCAGCGGCGGGGGCGGGGCCGGCACAGACGACGACATTCCGTTCTAGTGCTCCCTCCTGCCAGTACTTCCAGGAGGCACCACTAGCCCAGGGCATGCTGGTCAAACGCGGCAGCGGGGGCGCTTGCGGGTGCAGGCGCCCCCGCGGGGCGAGTCGCTACAGTGTCGGTCGCTTCGCGCGGTGCCGCACGGAGAACCGACTCATGGCCCAGGCGATCCTTCTCCAACCCGTAGACGCGCTCGGCGAGACCGGCGAGGTCGTCGACGTGTCCAAGGGCTACCTGCGCAACTTCCTGGTGCCGCGCAAGCTGGCCCAGGCCGCCACCCCCGCGTCCATCGCTGCGGCGAGGCACCGGGTCGAGTCGGCCGAGAGGGTCGCGGCGGAGCAGGTCGAGCGGGCGGAGGAGGACGCCGGGCTGCTGCGCAGGACGGTGCTCACGATCTCCCATCAAGCGGGGGACGACGGTCGACTGTTCGGCTCGGTCACCGCGCAGGAGATCGTCGACGCGGTACACCAGGCGCGCGGCGTCAAGCTGGACCGCCGCCGGGTGCACCTCACGGAGCCGATCCGCACCACCGGAACGCACATGGTCTCGGTGGAGGTGGCGGATGGCGTCACCGCCTCCATCAAGACCATCGTTACGGCCGAATAAGCGGCGTCCTTGACCCTTCGGGGCACAGGCGGTCTCCCGCCTGTGAAGCAGGCTTCGCTCCCTGCGTCCCTGCCTGACCTGCTTCTTCGGCTGAAACCCTCCTTCGGCCGGCCGGGCTAGCCGGCGGCCAGCGACACCGGGTTGCCCTCGGGGTCGGCCACGTAGGCCAGCCGCTCTCCCCAGGGCATGAGCTCGGGCTCCTTGATCACCGGGGTGCCGGTGGCCCGCAGCTCGTCGAGGGTGTGCTCGAGATCGTCCACGTACACGAACATCTCGAACCGCGGCTCGGTGCCCAGGGCCACGCCGACCTGCTCCTGGGGCCACTCGGCGTCGACCACCGCCAGCTCCGACTCATCGCGGCACATGGTCACGTACCCGGCCTCGCCCTCCTCCGGTAGCCGGAAGGTCACCCCGAAGCCGAGCTCCTCGTAGAACTGCACCAAGCGCTGCACGTCGGTGGCGTAGATCACGGGGAAGGCGCGCTTGGTCATGTGCCCCAGCATCTCAGCTGGTCATCGCCCGCGGGCGCCTCCCTTCAGGTTGAGCCGCCACCGTGTCAATCCTGCGGGCCCCAGCTACGCTCGGCGCAATGGCGCCCGACCGGCCCACCGACGAAGACATCGAGACCCGCGCACTGCGCCGCCAGCAGGCCGAGCGTGCGGAGGCCGAGCGCGACGAAGCCGGCGCCGCCCCCACGGACGAGGCGGCCGATGCCCACGAGCGCCGCGCGGACAAGGCGGAGTACCTCAAGGGGAAGCTCGAGGAACGGGCCGAGGCCGAGCGCGCGGCAGCGGACGAGGACGAGGACTGAGGACGCTTTCAGCCGCCTCAGGCGTGGCCGACGGCGAAGCCCACCCCGGCGATCAGCATCCCACCGAGCGTGACCTGGATCAGCGAGCGGTACAGCGACACCTGCTGGAAGCGCTTGCGTACCACGGCGATCAGCAGCAACTCGGCCGCGACCACCGGGTAGGCCACCGCCAGCGCGGCGTGTACGTCGGGGATCAGGAAGGGCAGGGCGTGGGCGGTGCCGCCGACGAAGGTGGCGACGCCGGTGATCAGCGCTCGGCTGATGGCCGACCCGCGGCCGGTAAGCGACCCGTCGTCGGACAGGCCTTCTGAGAGCCCCATGGAGATGCCGGCCCCCAGCGCCGCGGCGATGCCCACCAGCAGCGCGGCACGTGATCCCGAGATATAGGCCGCGGCGAAGATCGGGGCCAGGGTGGAGAGGGTGCCGTCGATCAGCCCGATCAACCCGGGCTGGATGACCCGCAGCTGCATCTGGCGCGTGTCGAGCGAGCGCCAGGGAAGGGCCTGCCTCATCGTCTGCATCGACTTCAGGCTAGCAGTATCTGTAGAAGATATAAATATGGGCTTCCTCCTGTTAGGCTGCCCTACATGCCAACCCCGTCCCAGCGCGACCTCGACTCCGAGCTGGCCCTCGCCTTGCGCGAGCACGGCCAGCGGGTGACGCTTCCGCGGCTGCTGGTGCACCGCCACGTCCGCCGGCACGGCGGCCACCTGACCGCCGAGGGGTTGCACTCCGAGCTGTCAGAAGAGCTGCCCAGCCTGAGTCCGGCCACGGTCTACGCGACGCTCGGCCTGCTCGAGGGGCTGGGCCTCGTGCGCCGGGTGAGCACGACGGGCGGCGCGGCGGTGTTCGACGCGCGCGTGACCGAGCACCACCACATGGCCTGCCGTCGCTGCGGGCGGCTGGAGGACGTGGAGGCGTCCGTGGACACCGAGCCCGCGCGCCGCCGGGCCAGGCGCTCGGGCTTCTCGCCGGAGGGGGCTCAGGTGCTGATCACCGGCCTGTGCGCGGACTGCGCAGGCCGGCCGTGTCACCCAATCCGGCGTTGTTGATCAGCGAGTACGTGTAGCTGGTGGTGAAGTAGGCGACGCGGACGGCCGCTGCGGCGCGCCACCTGCGGACGGCTGCTTAGGCGACGCGGACCGGCGAAGCCGGCACGGCCCGCACCTGGTCGTCGGGAGCGTCGCTATTCCTGGCAGGGGCTTTCGCCGCCTCTGGTCGTGGTGGCCGAGGGCGATGCCTGCGGCCCCAACGGCTGCTGAGGACGTTGCCTCAGCTCGGTGGAATGCGCTCGTCAAAGCGCGGCAGGCCGTCCTCGGGAACCGGCTCCCACGGGGCCGCGTAGGCCACGAACTGGTGCGCCTGCGGTCTGATGCCCGGGTCGCCGTCGATGGCTCCCATGCGCACGATGCTGATCTCCCCGCTCTCGGGGTCGCGACCGAGTAGGGCCGATCCGCACTCTGCGCAGAAGACTCTCTCCAGGCCGCCCTCCGGCGCCCAGCCCTTCAGCTGGTCCTCGCCCCGGGTGACCGTCAGCGACCCCGGCTCGACCTTGGCCGAGGCCTGCACCGCGGTGCCGCTGCGCCGCTGGCAGCGGGTGCAGTGGCAGTAGGCGGCGCCCACCAGCGGCTCGGAGATCTCGAAGCGTACGGCGCCGCAACCGCAACCGCCGGTCAGCGCGGGGGAGTCCGAGGAAGGCATCTGGGCAGCCTAGCCGGGTCACGGCCGGCCGCTTGTCGGAGAGCCCGCGGAGGTAGATCTTGCGTGGGTAGTTGCCGAAGGGAACGGCGGGGTCGCCGACGGCACCCCCCTGATCGCCCATATCCTGTGAGCCAGCCATGGACGATGTAGCGAAGCTCCTCACGGGTCTCTCACCTCCGAGGACTAGGAAACCGGGCGTGGTCAGGCTCTCCGTCGTGTTGCTGGCCGCCCTGCTGTGTGGGTCGGCGCTGATGGCCGGGTGCTCCTCCGGCGGCGACGGTGCCGACTCGTCGCATGCTTCGGGCGCGCCGGCTGGCCACCGAGGCGACAAGCGTGCGCCCAGAGCGCTCCGGGCCTCAGAGGTGGGGCGGCTGCCCGCCCCCGTGCAGCTTCCCGCGGTGGCGCCCCGCCCGGGGGGCGGGGTCCTGGTGGCGGGCGGACTCAGTGCGGCGGACTCGTCGGTGGCCTCGATCCTGGCCGTCCGAGAAGGCCGGTCCCAGGCGCTGGGATCCCTGCCCACGCCTCTGCACGACGCGGCCGCCGCGACGCTGGGCGGCGCCACCTACTTCTTCGGCGGCGGCGGCGTGTCGGGCTCCAGCGCCGAGATTCAGCGCATCACTCCGGGCGGTCGGGTCACGCGGGCGGGACAGCTGCCGCAGGCGGCGTCGGACATCGAGGCCGCCGTCGTGGGAGACACCGCCTACGTGGTCGCCGGCTACACCGGGTCGACCGCGCTTCGCACGATCGTCGCCTACCGGCGGGGCTCGCCGCCCCGGGCGGTGGCCCGGCTTCCCGTGCCGCTTCGCTACGCGGCGGTGGCGGCGGTGGGCCGGCGCGTCCTCATCGCCGGTGGCACGTCGGGCACCGCCCTCAGCCGCGCCGTGCTCTCCTTCGACCCGGCGCAGGGGACCGTACGCCGGATCGGCACCCTCCCATCACCTCTGACCCACGCCGCGGGTGTGGGGTGGCGAGGAGCCCTGTACGTGATCGGCGGCCGGCGGACGTTGCCGGGCCGACAGACGGAGCGGATCCTGCGGGTCGATCCTGACTCCGGCGCCGTGCGGCCCTCCGGGAGCCTTCCGCGGCCGCTCTCGGACGCCTCGGCCGTCGCCCGGCGCGATTCGATCACGGTGATCGGCGGCCGCGGCGCCGATGGCCGCGCCCAGGCCGGCGTCATCGCGCTGCGAGCCCGATGAGGGTGCGCGTCCTCAGCGCCGCGGTCTCGCTGGCGGTGGCTGTCGGCGGATGTGGTGGCGGCGGATCCGAGGCCTCCCACGCCCCGGACACCACGCCGACGAGGACGGCTGCTCGACCAAGCTCCGGCGCCTCCCGGGCCTCCGGCCGTCCGGCCGCCTCGCTCGACGTGTACGCCGCCGACCACGCCGGTCACCTCAGCCCGGCCGTGCGCCACTACCCCCCGCGGATCTACGTGCCCAACTCCCAGAGCAGCACGGTCGACGTGATCGACCAGCGCAGCCGCAAGGTCGTGGACCACTTCGCCACCGGCAAGCTGCCACAGCACGTGACACCGTCGTGGGACCTCAAGCGCCTGTGGGTGACCAACGACCAGGGCAACTCGCTCACCCCGATCAACCCCAGGACCGGCCGCCACGGCAAGCCGGTCGCCGTGGACGACCCCTACAACCTGTACTTCACGCCCTCGGGCCGCTACGCGATCGTGGTGGCCGAGCGCCTGCGCAGGCTCGACTTCCGCGACGCCCACTCCATGCGCCTGCGCCATTCGCTGCGCGTGCCCTGCCCCGGCGTGGACCACATGGACTTCAGCGCGGACGGCCGCTTCCTGCTGGCGTCGTGCGAGTTCGGTGGGTCCATGGTGGTTGTGGACGTTGGCCGCCAGCGCGTGGTAGGAACCATCGCCCTGCGCATGGGGGCGATGCCCCAGGACGTGAAGCTCTCGCCCGACGGCCGCGTGTTCTACGTCGCCGACATGTCCTCAGGCGGCACCTGGCTGATCGACGCCAGGCGCCAGCGCAAGATCGGCTTCGTGCGCACCGGCAGGGGCGCCCACGGCCTCTACGCCAGTCGCGACTCGCGCGTGCTGTACGTGTCCAACCGCGAGGAGGGGTCGATATCGGTGATCTCCTTCCGCACCCGCCGCCCTGTGCACAAGTGGCGTCTGCCCGGCGGCGGCAGCCCCGATATGGGCGGTGTGTCGGCCGACGGCCGGGTCCTGTGGCTCTCGGGCCGCTACAACGGTGAGGTCTATGCCATCGACACGCGGTCGGGACGGCTGCGGTCGCGGATCAAGGTCGGCGCCGGCCCGCACGGGTTGTGCGTCTACCCCCAGCCCGGGCGCTACTCGCTCGGTCACACCGGCGTCTTTCGCTGAGCGCCGGCTCGCCGCGAGCCGGTCTGGCCTGAGGCGCCCGGCGCTAGTAGCGATAGCGATCCGCGGCCTGGGCCTCCTCCAGCGCCCCGGCCGCAGCGGTCAGCGTCACGTCGCGCCACTCGTAGTAGGAGGCCTCGGAGATGCCCTGCTCGGCGCAGAGCTCCGCGACCGGGCGTCCACCCCCGTGCCCGGTGAGCACGATCTCGAGCTTGCGCTCGGTGGCCATCACCGCGCGATCTGAGCGAGGGCCGACCTGCGGCTCGTCGCGCACCATCCTGCCGCCCCGGAAGGTGCCCGCCGCGATCACCATCCCGGCCGCTACCAGGATGATGTCCTTGAGCACGTACTGGCCCTCCAGCGTCGGCGCATGGTGGGGGCCCGAGAACAGGGTCGCCGGCTCGATGACCAGCGGCGACAGGATCCCCACGAACTGCGCCGCGAGCACCCAGATCGCCACCCGCATCACCGCACCGGTCCCGATCAGGAAGCAGATGCCGATGAAGCACTCCATGGTCGCGACGATCACGAGCGCGACATCGGGCGGGACCAACCCCAGGAACAGGGTGTGCGTGGTGTCGGCGGCCAGCCCCTC
>JBPCNQ010000122.1:0-6759 GCA_051001095.1 Thermoleophilaceae bacterium | reverse complement strand
CTGTCACCGCCCCGGAGGCGGTCAGCAGCGCGGCGTGGAAGAGAGCCCAACGCCGCCTGCTCGCCCGGCTCAGCGGCGTGAGCGCGTCGCGCCACGTTATCCATCGCGGGGAACCCTCTGGAGCCCCCGCCCTGCCCAGCGCTGCCTCGCTCATCTCACTCACCTCGTGTGCTTTGGAAGTACACCTGCTCGGACAGGGGCGCGAACGGCTCGCGGGAGAAGATCGCCTCGATCGGCAGCCCGAAGAACTCCGCCAGGCGAAAGGCCATCTCCAGGCTGGGCGAGTAGTCGCCCCGCTCCAGGTAGCCGATCGTCTGGTAGTTCACCCCGACCGACTCGGCCAGCTGGTGGCGCGTCAGTTCCCGCTCGGCGCGCAGGACGGCCAGCCGGTTGTGCAGCTGGCCCTCCTCCCCCTTTGGCTTGCGCCCCATATTGCATATATACAACAGATAGGGGGATTCGTGAACTCCTACTCCTCCAGCCAGGCCTCGATCAGCCGCCGCGCGATCGTCGAGCGGGGCGGGAGCAGCAGGGTCCGCCCGCCGTCCCCGGCCGACTCCCACGCGGCGTCGGTGCGCCACCCGTCGGCGGCCGGTCCAGCTCGGCGCCGGTGAAAGTGTTGGGCTCGCGCACGTTCGTGAATGTACGGATGGCCCGGGTAGGTGAGCCCAATGCTCGCCGCCTACGCCTCAGCGCCCAACGCCGATGATCCCCTTGCCGCGCTGGAGGTCGGGGACCGTCCCGACCCCGACGTGCCCGAGGGCTGGGTGGCGGTGGACGTCAAGGCCGCCAGCCTGAACATGCACGACGTGTTCACGTTGCGCGGCGTGGGCCTCAAGGAGGACGCGTACCCGATGATCCTGGGCTGCGACGGGGCCGGAGCCCTCGACGACGGCACCGAGGTCGTGCTCCACGGGGTGGTGACCTCGCCGGACTGGGTGGGCGACGAGACGCTCGACCCCAAGCGCACGCTGCTGAGCGAGAAGCATCCCGGCACGTTCGCGGAGAAGGTCGCGGTGCCCAGGCGCAACGCCTTGCCAAAGCCCGAGAGCCTGTCGTTCGCCCAGGCCGGCTGCCTGGGTACGGCCTGGCTCACCGCCTTCCGGATGCTGTTCGTCAAGTCGGGACTTCGGCCCGGGCAGACGATGCTGGTGCAGGGCGCCTCGGGCGGCGTCTCCACCGCGCTCACCGCACTGGGCTCTGCCGCCGGGATACGGGTGTGGGTGACCGGGTCGACCGAGGCGAAGCGCGCGATCGCGGACGAGCAGGGCGCCGACGCCACCTTCGAGACCGGCGCCCGGCTCCCCGAGCGCGTGGACGCGGCCTTCGAGACCGTGGGCCGGGCCACGTGGTCGCACTCGCTCAAGTCGCTCAAGCCCGGGGGCACCGTGGTGGTGTCGGGCGCCACCAGCGGGGACGCCGACTCGGCTGAGCTGCAGCGGCTGTTCTTCCTCCAGCTGCGCGTGATCGGCTCGACCATGGGGACCCGGGACGAGCTCGAAGACCTGCTCGCCTACATGGAGCGCGAGCAGATCAGCCCGCGGATAGGCGCGGAGATCCCACTGGAGTCGGCCGAAGAGGGCTTCCAGGCCATGCTCGACGGGAATACCTCGGGGAAGATCGTCTTTATCAGATAGCTCCGGCAAATAGTCTCGGGGAATGGAGATCGGCCTCTACACCCTGGGCGACGCGTGAGCGCCTCGGCCGCCGGTGAGGCCGCCGTGCCGGAGGGGTTCTCCCCCCACGCACTGCGTCGCCGGGCGCTGCCGGTCATCGCCGCGCTTACCGTCCTCGTGCTGATCGCACTGCTGACGCCGGGGCTCGGGGAGGTTCGCCACAGTTTGGCCGATGCCTCACCGGCGTGGCTGGCGCTGGCCGTGGTGCTGGAGCTGGGGTCGTGCGCCTCCTACGTCCTGATGGTCCGGCCGATCTTCTGCTCGACACTGCCGTGGCGCACGACCATCGAGCTTGGCCTGGCCGAGCAGGCGGCGATCTCGCTCGTGCCCGCCAGCGGCGCGTCCGGGCTGGCCCTGGGCGCGTGGATCCTTCGCCGCGAGGGACTGCCGGCCGAGCAGATCACGCATCGGTCGGTGGCCTTCTTTCTCATCAAGAGCTCGGTGAACTTCGCGGCGGTGGTGATCGTCGGTGCGGCCATGGCCGCCGGCCTGGGCCCCGCAGATGTCTCGCCGTGGCTGACGGCGAGCGCCGCCGGGCTGTCGGCCACGGTCATGGTCGCGGTGCTGTTGGTGCCCCGGCTCGGTTCCGGCCCTGAGCCCGGTGCGAGCGCCGGGCGGGTCCGCCAGGGCGTGCACTCGGTCCGCGAGGCGCTGATCTCGGGCACCGCCGAGGCGGTGACCGTCGTGCGGTCGGGCAACTTGGCCGTGGTCGCCGGTGCGATCGGATACTGGGCCTTCGACAACGCGTTGCTGTGGGCCACCTTCCACGCGGTTGGCGCGGCACCGCCGCTCGTGGTCATCCTCATGGGCTATCTGGTCGGCCAGCTGGGCGGCCTGATCCCGCTGCCGGGTGGAGTCGGGGGAGTCGACGGTGGCCTGATCGGCGCGCTGCTGGTCTACGGCGCACCGGCGACGGCGACGGTGGCCGCGGTGCTGGCCTACCGCCTGATCCTGTTCTGGGTGCCCCTGCTGATCGGCACACCGGCCTTTCTTGCCCTCTACCGCCGGGAGCTGCGACCTGCGGAGTCGCACGCCCCCGCGGATCCGACCGGCTAGCGGAGCAGCTGCACCAGCGCGGCGGTCCCCACCACTACCACCACCCCGCGAAGGGCCGTCCGGGGCAGGCGGCGGGCGATCTTCGCGCCCGCCGTCCCCCCCAGGGCGGAGCCCACGGCGATCAGCACCACCGGGAGCCAGGCGACGTCGGCCGAGAACACGAACACCACCGCGGCCACCGCGTTGACCAGGCCGGCCAGCACGTTCTTGATCCCGTTGATCTCCTGCAGGTCGGCCGAGAGCGCCAGACCCATGACGCCCAGGAGGATCACCCCCTGGGCGGCACCGAAGTAGCCGCCGTAGACCCCGGTCAAGGAGATCGCCCCGAGCAGGATCGGACCCTCGTGGCGGCGCCGATCGGGGGCGCGACTTCCCACCTTCTTGGACAGCCACGGTTGCACGGCCACGAGCACGACGGCCAGCGCCACGAGCACGGGCACGATCACGTCGAAGGCGCTCTCGGGCAGCGTGAGGAGGAGCACGGCCCCCACGAGCCCGCCCGTCGCCGATGCCGTCCCGAGCTCGGCGATCCTCCGTCCGTGGTCGCGCAGCTCCCGCCGATATCCCACGGCTCCGGCCACCGACCCGGGCACCAGCCCCACGGTGTTGGAGACATTGGCCGTGAGCGGCGGGTAGCCCAGGGCCAGGAGCACCGGAAAGGTGACCAGCGTGCCCGACCCCACGATCACGTTGATGGTCCCCGCCGCCGCTCCGGCCAGCAGCACGGCTATGGCTTCGACCAGGCTCACGGCTGCCCCAACGCAATCAGATTGCGCGTCCGCCGCCGGGAGGCAGCACTATGTGCGCATGAGCGCACGTGGAGGGATCGATCTGGGCGGCACCAAGATCCAGGCCGTGGTGGTGGACGACGGCGGCGGGGTGCTGGGCCAGTCGCGCCACCCGACGCCGACCACAGGCGGCCCGCCCGACGTGGCGGCCGCGATGATGGGCGCGATCCGGGAGGCCGCAGAGCAGGCCGGCGCCCAAGCCGGTGAGCTCGAGGGAGTCGGGGTGGGATCGCCCGGGGCGGTCGACAGGGCGAACGGCACGGTCTCCGATGCCGGGAACCTGCCGGATTGGGAGGCGCCCTTCGCCCTGAGCGACGTGCTCTCCGAGGATCTGGGGGTGCCCGTGTCGCTGGGAAACGACGTGCAGGTGGCCACCGACGCCGAGCTCGCGCTGGGCGCCGGGCGGGGGCACTCGGCGCTGCTCGGCGTCTTCTGGGGCACCGGGGTGGGCGGCGGCATCGTGCTCGATGGCAAGCCGTGGCTGGGCCGCTCGGCCGCGGGTGAGATCGGCCACATGGTGGTCCGAAACCACGGCCGGCGGTGTCCGTGCGGGCGGCGCGGCTGCATGGAGGCCTACGCGGGTCGGCTGGCGCTGGAGCGCCGCGCCCGCAAGCTACACGAGCGCGGCGAGAAGACCGACCTGTTCAAGATCATGGAGAAGCGCGGGCGCGACCGGCTCTCCAGCGGCGTGTGGGCGCGGGCGCTCAAGCGCGGCGACCCGCTCGCCGCGTTTCTGCTCGACGAGGCCGTGGATGCGCTGGGGGCCGGCATCGCCTCGGCGGTCAACCTGCTCGACGTGGAGGCCGTGGTGATCGGCGGGGGAATGGGCATTCGCCTCGGAGCGCCCTATGTGCGGCGCATCCAGGCCGAGATGACGCCCCACCTGTTCATGGACTCGCGTCCCCCCGACGTGCTCCTGGCCGAGCTCGGCGATCTGGGCGGGGCGATCGGAGCGTCACTGCTGGTCGGGCGCTGAACCGCGGCCCGTCCAGACGGGCGCGCTTGTCCCTAAAGGGCGCATAGGGGGAGGTCGATGCACCCAGAGGATGTCCGCACCCAGAGCCGTCCGCATCGTCTTCGTCGCCATTGCCGGATGGCTCGCGGTCGTTACGCTGCGCAACGTCTTCTTCGAAGGCCTCGACGCCGGCCCGCTGTTCGGGCGCTACGTCCACGATGCCGTGCTGGTGCTCGCGGGCGCGATGTGCGTGTGGCGGGCGATCAGCCGGACCCATGAGCGCCTGGCCTGGGGTCTGATCGGGGCGGGAGTGCTGGCCTGGACCTTCGGCGAGATCTACTTCACCGCCGTGCTGTGGACCGCCGAGACGGTCCCCGTGCCCTCCCCCGCCGACGCCGGCTACCTGCTGATGCCGCCGCTCGTCCTCCCCGGGCTGCTGCTGCTGCTGCGCTCGCGCACCCGCGGCGTGCCCTTCACGCTTTGCGCCGACGGATTCACCGCCGCGCTGGCCATAGGCGCGGTGAGCGCCGCGATCGTCTTCCAGACCGCGCTCGACGCCGCTTCGGGCGATCCGCTCAAAGTCGCGACCACGCTCGCCTATCCGATCGGCGACCTGATCCTCGGCGGCTTCGTGGTCGGCGCGCTGGCCGGGACGGGCTGGCGCCTGGACCGCACGTGGTCGTTGCTGGGGATCGGCATGCTCGCCTTCTGGCTCGCCGATTCGCTCTACCTCGTGCAGGTGGCCCACGAGACCTATGTGTCCGAGAGCTGGTTCGACGCCGGCTGGTGGATCGGGCTCACGCTGATCTGCGCCGCGGCATGGCAGCCCGCACCAGCCGCCTATATGGCTCCGCCGCGACAGGGCGTCCGGCTGATCGTCATGCCGTTGTGCTTTGGGGCAGTCGGCCTGTCGGTGCTCATCTATGGCTGCTTCAGCGAACTGAACGCACTCGCGATCGTCCTCGCCGCCGCCGCCCTGGTCGCCGTGATGGCGCGGTTGATCCTCACCTTCGGCGAAAACATCGAGATGCTGCACCAGTCGCGCGCCGAGGCGCTCACCGACGCCCTCACCCGTCTGCCCAACCGGCGCGCCCTGGCGCGCGACCTGGAGACGGCGATCCCCCGCACCCGCGAGGGCCGTCCGCTGGTGCTCGTGCTCTTCGACCTGGATGGGTTCAAGCTCTACAACGACACCTTCGGGCACCCGGCCGGTGATGCGCTGCTCGTGCGCCTCGGCCACAACCTGAGCACCTACCTCGATGGGCGCGGGTCGGCCTACCGGATGGGCGGCGACGAGTTCTGCGCCCTGTTCGAGCCGCGCGAGCAGGTGGTCGAGCCGATCGTCACCGGCGCGGCCGGGGCCCTGTCCGAGCAGGGCGAGGGCTTTGTGATCGGCTGCTCCTACGGGTCGATCCTCCTGCCGCTCGAGGCCTTCGACGCCACGGCAGCATTGCGGATCGCCGATCAGCGGATGTACGCCCAGAAGAACAGCGGCCGTGCCTCGGCGAGCCGCCAGAGCAAGGATGTCCTGGTCCGCGCCCTGGCCGAGCGAAACCCCGAGCTCTCCACGCACCTCCAGGACGTCGCGGACTGAGCGAGCGCGTGGCCCGCACACTGGCCCTCCCCGACGAACAGGTCGATCGCGTCCGCCACGCCGCCGAGCTGCACGACGTGGGCAAGGTGGCCATCCCGGACGAGATCCTCAACACGCCGAGCCCACTCGCGGAGCACGAATGGGAGTTCATCCGCCGCCACACGCTGATCGGCGAACGCATCATCGCCGCCGCCCCCGCGCTGGTGGAGGTTGCGAGCCTCGACCCACGAGCGCTGGGACCGCGCCGGCTACCCCGACGGGCTGACGGGGACCGAGATCCCCCTGGGGTCGCGGATAGTGGCGGTCGCCGACGCCTTTGACGCCATGACCAGCGACCGGCCCTACAGCCCACCGCGAACGCCGGAGCGCGCGCTGCGGGAGCTGCGCGACTGCGCCGGCACCCAGTTCGACCCGGTGGTGGTCGACGCCTTCTGCTCGGCCCGGGCCGAGCACGCCGGTGCCGCGCCCGCCGAAGCCCGCGGCTGATCTCCCACCCCGACGCTGCCGCGCCCGCCGAAGCCCGCGGCCGACGCTGCCGCGCCCGCCGAAGCCCGCGGCTGATCTCCCACCAACGAAGATGTCTAGGGGAGGCCAATCCCGGGCAACCCGCTCTCATGGATACCGCCAAGTCACCCATCCGCCCGCTCGCCGGGGCAGTCGAGTCCATCAGCGCCCTGGATGCGCCCGGCC
>JBPCNQ010000121.1:0-3564 GCA_051001095.1 Thermoleophilaceae bacterium | reverse complement strand
GCCGACGGCAGCTTCGTGGCCCTGGACGCCCACATGGAGATGGAGGACGAGGCAAAGCCGCGCCAGAAAGAGATCCTCACCGAGCTCGACATCGCCGAGGACGACAACCGCGAGGGCTACCAGCCTTCCGAGTTCGAGGTCAACGTGGCCGCCATCGACGCCGCCGACCACCGCGGCGTGATCCAGGGCAAGGACACCGGCTTTCACGGCAACATCGGCCTGGTGATCGGCGCGGGCGGCGGGTCGCTGACCCTGACCGACGCCGTCCGCTCCCAGGGCGGGCGGCCCGCCAACTACTCCGAGATCGGCGGCAACCCGTCGGTGGCCAAGGCGCAGGGCCTGGCCAAGGAGGTCCTGAGCAAGGACGGCGTGGAGAAGATCGCGGTGATGATGTCGATCGTCTCGAACACCCGCGTCGACATCGTCGCGCGGGGCGTGATCAAGGCCTGCCTGGAACTGGGCAAGGATCCGGGCGAGACCATCGCCATCTTCCGCGTTCCCGGCGCCTGGGAGGAGGAGGGGTTCAAGATCCTCGACTCCTACGGGATCGAGTACTGCGACCGGTCCGTCTCGATGCACGAAGCCGCGCGCCGCGCAGTCGAGAACATCCAGGGCGTGGCGGAGCCGAAGGCAGAGCACGCCTGATGTCGATCCTGCTGCACGCCGACACCACCTTCATCGTCCAGGGCATCACCGGCCGCGAGGCCGTGAGCCTCACCCGCGAGTGCCTGGACTACGGCTCCAATATCGTCGGCGGAGTGACCCCCGGGCGCAAGGGCCGCAAGGTGCACGGCGTGCCGGTGTTCGACACCGTGGCCCAGGTGGTCGAGCACAACGACGGGGTGGTGCCCGACGGCTCCGTGGTCACCGTCCCCCCCGCCTTCACCAAGGACGCCGTGTTCGAGGCGCTGGAGAACGGGATCAAGGCCGTGGTGGTCGTGACCGAGCGCATTCCCCGCCGCGACGTGGCCCAGATGGTGGAGCTGGCCGACATCCACGGCGCCAGCATCATCGGCCCGAACTGCCTCGGCCTGATCGTGCCCGGCGTCGCCAAGATGGGCGGTATCGGCGGCCCGGCCCGCAACGCCAAGCAGGCCTACCAGCCCGGCTCGGTGGGCGTGATGAGCCGTTCGGGCGGCATGACCACCGAGATCTCCTCGACGCTGACCGCCGCCGGCCTGGGGGTGTCCACCGCCGTGTCGATCGGCGGCGACGCCATCATCGGCTCCACCTACGCCGAGCTGATGCCCCTCTTCGAGGCCGATGAGCAGACCCAGGCGATCGTCATCTACACCGAGCCCGGCGGCCGGATGGAGGCCCAGCTGGCCGAATGGGTGGCCGAGAACGACTCGCGCCTGCCGATCGTGGCCTTCATGGCCGGCCGGTTCATGGACGACGACGAGATGCAGGGCATGTCCTTCGGTCACGCCGGCACGATCGTGGAGGGCAAGGCGGACAGCGCCGCGGAGAAGATCGCGCGCCTTCAGGAGGCGGGGATACCGGTGGTGGAGCGGATCGACGGGATCCCGGATGCCGTCAAGGAGAAGCTGGGGGCACGGGCGTGAGTGGGATCTTCATAGACGTCGAGGTCACCGACGAGGTCAAGAGCGACCCCGAGCTGGCCCAGACGCTCTCGGACGCCTGCCCGGTGGACATCTACGCCGCGACGGCCGACGGGCTCGACATCGTGGAGGGAAATCTCGACGAGTGCATCCTGTGCGGGCTGTGCGTGGAGGCGGCTCCTCCAGGAGCGGTCAAGGTCGTGAAGCTCTACGACCACGGCGCCACGCTCGAACGCTGACGAGCTTTCAGCGACCCCGCAGGCGACGCCACCAGGAACCGATGGACCGCTGCTCTCGAGCGTCCTCGGCCAGGATGAGCTCAGCCTCGCCGGCCCAGGCTTCCCAGCGTACGACGGTCTCTCGCTCTGCGCCCAGCCGCCGCTCGAGCTCGCGGACGGCGGCAAGCATGGCCGTGCCGGCGCTGCGCTCGGTGGCGAGCCGTGAGTCCAGCTCGAGGATGGCCGCCAGCAGCGCCTTGCTCGCATTGCGCTCGGTGGCCACCTCCAGCCTCAGCTTCCCTACGGTTGACGCTTCCTGGGGCCGATCGTCACGTACCTCCTGGAGGTACGTGACTTCAGCAAGCACTGGGATCTCGGCGGGATGTGTGGACATGTGCGTCTATTCGACAGCGGTTGTGCGGCCCTTTAACCCGCGCCCCTCGTAGCAGGCACATGCCTGAGCTCCCCGAGGTGGAGCGGGCCCGCGCCGCGATCGAGCGGGCGGCGCTGGGACGGCGGATCGCTCGCGTCGATGACGCCGATGCCTGGGTGTGTCGCCCGCACTCGCCGGGCGAGATCGCCGATGCGCTGACCGGCGCCACGCTCACCGGTGCCCATAGGCAGGGCAAGGCCATGTGGGTCGAGACCGACCGCGGCCCCGTGCTGGGCCTGCACCTGGGGATGTCGGGCCGAATCGACATCGACGGAGTCCCCGCCGAGGGCAACTGGGACCGTTTCGCAATCGAGTTCGAGGACGGTGGCCGCATGGCGCTGCACGACAAGCGCCGGCTGGGCCGTGTCTTGCTGGACCCCGACCTCTCCCGCCTGGGCCCGGATGCCGCCGGGGTCGGGCGCTCGCAGTTCCGGGAGCGGGTGGGGCGCGGCACCGCCCCGCTGAAGGCCCGGATCATCGACCAGTCGGTGATCGCGGGCGTGGGCAACTTGCTGGCCGACGAGACCCTGTGGCGGGCGGGCCTGTCCCCCCTCCTACCCGCCGGCGAGCTCGGCGAGGACCAGCTCGACCGCCTGCGCCGCGAGCTGAGGGCGGCCACACGACGAGCGATCAGGCGCGGGGGCGTGCACACGGGCGACCTGATCCCCCACCGCGTCCGGGGAGGGACCTGTCCGAGCTGCGGGACGCCCCTTGATCGCGAGACCATCGGCGGGCGCACCACCTACTGGTGCCCCCGCGACCAGCCCGCCTAGGTTTGGGTGCGGGCCATCTGCTTGGCCATCACGCTGCCCAGCAGCTTGATGATCCCCGAGTCGCCGCTCACCTTCACGTGACCCTTCTCATACGCCCGTGACCAGTCGCGCAGGGTGCCATCCCCGGCCAGCTGGTTGAACTGCCGGCGCTGCACCACCACGTCGATGCGGGCATCCCCGGCGGGATCGCGGTCGATCTTTGGGCCGGGCACCTCGATGCGCCAGATCGGGGCGTCGCCGCCCCGCGCCTCCAGCTGCAGGCGCATCACCAGCTTGAGCTGTCGCAAGGCCGGCACCTCGCCGCTCAGGCGATCGATGGCCCCGGCGATCGCTGTCTTGGTATCGGCGGCGGACATCCGGGCAACACTAGTGCCCAGGGGTCGCGCGCCCGGCCAGGGTCAGATCCGCGGGCATCCAGCCCACGTTCTGATCCTGCCCCGAGACCTACGGTCTCAGATTCGGTGGCGTTGCAGCAGCTTCTTGCCGATCACCATGCGCTGGATCTCCGAGGTGCCCTCGCCGATCAGCAGCAGCGGGGCGTCGCGGTAGAGGCGCTCGATCTCGTACTCCTTGGAGTA
>JBPCNQ010000120.1:0-3576 GCA_051001095.1 Thermoleophilaceae bacterium | reverse complement strand
CGCCGGTGTTGTCGGCGACCCGTAGGCGTGTCTCCTGCTGGATCACCTATCTCGCCCTCTCCAGGATCTCGACCAGGCGCCAGCGCTTGGAGCGGGAGAGGGGACGGCTCTCGATCACGCGGACCGTGTCGCCGGCGCTGGCCTCGTTGCGCTCGTCGTGGGCGCTCAGCTTGTTGGAGGTGCGGACGATCTTGCCGTAGGTGCGGTGCTGGCGGGCGTGGTCGATGCGCACGGTGATCGTCTTGTCCGCCCTATCGGACACCACCACGCCCTGGCGCACCCGCGGGCTGCCGGTGGTGGTCTTCTCGGCGGGCGGGGTGCCCTGGGCGCCGCCCCCGGCACGGCGCTTCTCCCGGCTCCTGGACCGGTAGCGGCGGCGCTCGTCGGCGTTTGCCTTGCGCTTGGCCAGCCGCTCGGCGGTGCGCTCCTCGACCGTGCGCGCGGGACGGGCCTCGCCGCTACGCCCCGAGCGCGCACGGACACGGCGCTCCTTGGGGGAGAGCTGCTCCTCGGGCTGGGCTGGCCGGGCCGCGGGCGCCTCATCCTCGGCGGCCGTCGCCGGCTCGGGATCGGACACGATGTCCGACCCCGCTGCGGTATCCGGATCGGACTCGATGTCCGATCCCGCTGTGGCATCCACCGACGCAGGCGACTCCTCGGCGGCCGGCTCGGCCGCCTCGGCCTCGTCGGTCTCCGGGACCTCTTCGCTGTGTTGGTTCTCTTCGAAAATCATGAATCTGCCTTCTGCTTGCGTAGCTCGGCGTCCACGTCCAGGCGACGCTGCCCGGCCACCGTCAGCCCGCGCGCGAGATCCTTCTTCGCGCCGTTGAGCCCGGCCGTGTTCTCCAGCTGCCCGGTCGCGTGCTGGAAGCGCAGGTTGAACAGCTCCTGGCGCGACCGGTCGACGAACTCCACCAGCTGCGGGTCATCGAGATTGTGCACATCAGCGGCCTTCACTGCTGTCCGGCCCCCTCGCGCATCACGAACTTGGTCTTGATCGGCAGCTTGTGGCCGGCCAGGCGCATGGCCTCTCGGGCCAGGTCCTCCGACACGCCGGAGAGCTCGAACATCACCCGTCCGGGCTTGACCACGGCCACCCACCCCTCGGGCGAGCCCTTGCCCGAGCCCATGCGGGTCTCCGCGGGTTTCTGGGTCACCGGCTTGTCGGGAAAGACGTTGATCCATACCTTGCCACCGCGCTTGATCTTGCGTGTCATGGCGATACGGGCGGCCTCGATCTGGCGGTTGGTCACCCAGCCGCGGTCGATTGACTTCAGCCCGTACTCGCCGAACTCGACGGTGGTGCCGCCCTTGGAGAAGCCAGCCCTGCGGCCGCGGTGCTGCTTACGGTGCTTGACGCGCTTGGGCGAGAGCATCAGCGACCACCCCCGCGGGGTCCACTGCCGCCGCGATTGCCGCCCTGGCCACCGCGACCGCCGCCACCCTGGCCTCCGCGGCCTTGGCCACCCGGGCGACCACCACGGTCACCGCCGCGGCCGCCGCCCTGCGCCTGCTGGGGCGCCTCGAGCTCGGTCAGGTCCTGAGCAAAGCCCTTGGGCATGATCTCGCCCTTGTTGATCCAGACCTTGACGCCGATGCGGCCGAAGGTGGTCTTGGCCTCGAAGAAGCCGTAGTCGATGTCGGCCCGGATCGTGTGCAGCGGCACCCGGCCGTCGGAGTAGCCCTCGGTGCGAGCCATCTCGGCGCCGCCGAGGCGACCCGAGACCTGCACGCGCGCACCCTTGGCGCCCGAGCGCATGGCCGAGGTCAGGGAGCGCTTCATGGCGCGTCGAAAGGCCACGCGGTTCACGAGCTGCTCGGCGATCGACTGGGCCACGAGCTTGGCGTCGAGCTCGGGGCGCTTGATCTCGAGGATGTTGACCTTGACGGCCTTGTCGGTCATGCGGTGGAGCTCCTTGCGCAGGGCGTCCACCTCGCTGCCCGACTTGCCGATCACGATCCCGGGCCGGGCGGTGTGGATGTTGACCTCCACCTCACCCGCGTTCTTTCGGATCGTGATGTCCGACAGGCCGGCGTGCGAGAGCTTGTTGTCGATGTGCTCCCGGATCTTGATGTCCTCGAGCAGGTAGTCCGAGAAGTTCTTCTCCGCGAACCAGGTCGCTTTCCAATCGTGGATGTAGCCGACGCGCATCGACTCGGGATGGACTTTCTGTCCCATGGCTATGCCTCGTTCCCGTGATTGGATTGCGAAGCATTCGGCATCCCTGCCGAATCCTTCTCCCTAGTCGTGAGCGTGATGGTCATGTGGCTGGTGCGCTTGTGGATCGGGGTGGCTCGCCCCAGCGCCCGCGGCCGGTAGCGCTTGATCGTCGGGCCCTCGTCCACGAAGGCCCGCCCCACCTTCAGATCGCCCGGATCCAGCTCGAAGTTGTTCTCCGCGTTGGCCACGGCCGACTCCAGCAGCTTGGCGATGTCGGTGGCCGCCGCCCGCGGCGTGTGGCGCAGGATGGCCCGTGCCTCGGCGACATGCTTGCCGCGAATGTGGTCCATGACGAGCCTGGCCTTGCGGGGCGCCGAGCGCACGTACTTGGCCTGTGCCCGCACGGCGACCTCGCCCCACCGATCCCGCGGGGCCTCGCGGTCGGGCTCGTCACGCTTCTGATCGCGCTTGCGCCCGGCGGACACCTCGGAGCCGCGACGGCGCTTTGACTTGTCCTCAGCGGGAGTCTCGCTCTCGGCCGGGGCATCCGTTTCAGGATCGGACACGATGTCCGATCCTGCCGGGGCATCCTCGGGAGCCGTGCCGGCCCGGGAGGCGTCGTCGCCCTCGAGGCGCGCGACGAGCTCGGCCTCCTTGCCGCTCTTGGGCAGGCCTCGCCGCTCGAGCTCGAGCTCGAGCTGCTCGACGGTGAGCGCCGCGTATCCACTGGTCTCGGCCATCAGCGCATCCGCACCTTGTCGCTGCCGGCATGGCCGCGGAAGAGCCGCGTGGGCGCGAACTCGCCCAGCTTGTGCCCGACCATCGTCTCGGAGATGAACACGGGCACGTGCTTGCGACCATCGTGGACGGCGATCGTGTGGCCGACCATCTCGGGGAAGATCGTGGACGCGCGCGACCAGGTCTTGATCATCTGCTTGGTGCCCGACTCGTTCATGCGCTCGATGCGCGTCATGAGTCGATCTTCGACCCATGGGCCCTTCTTGGAGCTGCGCGACACGCTTACCGACCGCCCTTCTTGCCTCGACGCCGGCCGCGCACGATGTAGCGGTCCGACTTGTTGTTCTTCTTGCGGGTTCTGTAGCCCAGTGTCGGCACGCCCCACGGGGTGACCGGGTGCCGGCCCGCGGTGGTCGAGCCTTCGCCGCCACCGTGGGGGTGATCGACCGGGTTCATGGCCGTGCCGCGCGTTTGCGGGCGCCGTCCCTTGTGGCGCGAGCGCCCCGCCTTGCCCAGCTCGATGTTCTGGTGCTCGGCGTTGCCGATGGCGCCGATGGAGGCGCGACACTCGGCCCGCACCATGCGCATCTCGCCCGAGGGCAGGCGCAGCGTGACGTAGTCGCCCTCCTTGGCCACGAGCTGGATCGCGGTGCCCGCGGAGCGGCCCATCTGGCCGC
>JBPCNQ010000119.1:0-3667 GCA_051001095.1 Thermoleophilaceae bacterium | reverse complement strand
CGTCGCCCGACTCGCAGTGCATGCCGACGATCCGGCAGGGCGTGGAGTCGCCGAAGCGGTCGGCCACGTCGGCCTCGTAGACCGCGCCGTAGAGCATCGGCCTGATGTTGTCGGCCATCCCGCCGTCCACGGCCACGTAGGTGCGCACGCCGGGGATCTCCTTGACCGTGCCCACCGTGTACAGCGAGATCCCGGCGTTGCCGACCAGCGAGCGCCCTGGCTCGCACAGCACGGTCACGTCGCCGGGGGCGTGGGCCAGCATCGCCTCGGCGTACTCGGCGGCCGGAGGCGGCCGGTCCTCGCGCGTGTAGGCGATCGCGAAGCCGCCACCGAGGTTGAGCAGCGGGAAGTCGCCGATCTGGGCCAGCACGTCGGCCAGCGGCTCGTACACGTCCGTGTCGAAGACCTGGGAGCCGATGTGGGCGTGCAGGCCCCGCAGCTGGAGGCTCGTGCGCCCGATCCGCTCCAGCGCCCGCTCGACCTCGCGCATCGGGATGCCGAACTTGGAGTCCTCCTGGCCCGTGCGAATCGCCTTGTGGGTCTCGGGCTCGATGCCCGGAGCCACCCGCAGCAGAATGCGCTGGGGAGCGCCGGCGCAGATCCGCTCCAGGCGGTCGATCTCGTCGAAGGAGTCGACGATGATGTGGCCCACGCCGACCGACAGCGCGTACTCCAGCTCGGCCTCGGACTTGTTGTTGCCGTGCAGGTAGACCCGCTCGGGGTCAAAGCCGCCCTTCAGGGCCAGGTGCAGCTCGCCGCCGGAGGCGCAGTCCACCGACAGTCCCTCCTCGGCGAAGATCCGCAGCGCCGCCGTGGCCGGAAAGGCCTTGCTGGCGTAGAGCAGCTCGAAGCGGTCGGTGCGATCGGCGAACGCCTCCCGCGTGGCGCGGGCGCGGGCGCGCAGATCCTCCTCGGCGTAGACGTAGGCGGGGGTCCCGAACTCGCGGGCCAGCTCGCGGACGTCGCAGCCGGCGATCCGCAGCCCGCCTTCGGGACCCAGATCGGACCCCAGCGGATAGACCTGCTCGAGGGCCGCGGGCAGCGCGGAGGGGGCCGTCGGGGCCGGGGTGGTCTCGGTCCGCTGGGGAGGCATAGGGTCCGCGAGTATGAAGCACGTTCCGCCTGCGCCCCCTGCTCTGGGAGAGCGCGACGGCCTGGCCTACGCCCTCTTTAAGCCCGAGGGGCGACCCGCGGGGGGCGTGGTGATCCTCCACGGGGCCGGATCGTCCAAGGAGAGCCACTTCGACTTCGCTCGCACCTGCCGCGAGCGGGGGCTGGCGGCGCTGGCCTTCGACGCCCGCGGGCACGGTCGCTCCTCGGGAGAGCTCGGCCCGACAGCGACCGGCGACGTGCTGGCCATGTGCGACTTCCTGGGCGAGCACGCACCGCAGGTCGCCGTGCGCGGGTCCAGCCTGGGCGGCTTCCTGGCGATCCAGGCGGCGGCGCTGGATCCCGCCGCGATCGCCGCCGTGGTGGCGATATGCCCGGCGCCCGCGGAGGGGCTGGCCCGTGGGATCGCCTCCGGCGAGCTGACCGGCTTCCGGGTCGATCGCGCAGCCGCGGTGGGTTGGCTGAAGACGCTGGATCTGCGGGCGGCGGTCGCCCGTCTCGGTCCCGCGACCGCGCTGCTGCTGCTCCACGCCAGGGGCGACGAACGGGTGCCCTACACGGTCAGCGAGGAGCTGCACGAGGCCGCGGCCGAACCCAAGCGCCTCGTGGTCTTCCCCGGCGGGCACCACCGGTCGCTGCAGCACGACCTGGAGGTGCAGAACCTGGCGGCCCGCTTCATCGAGCGCGCCTTCGCGGCGCGCACTGGGCCCTGAGGGCGCCCGGGCGGCGCTACGGGGCCCCGGCGGGGCGCACGCCCGTGATCGTCTATCCCGTGGCGATGGCTTGAGCGAAGACCGGTCCCGTTCTCGATAATGACTCTCATTTACACTGGCCGGGTGGCTACGTTCCTCACCAGCCTGCCCGACCCGGCATACCTGCTCGAGCTTCGCTCGACCAGAATGGCCGCGCTGGAGCTCGGGCTGCTGGCCGTCAGCGGCGGTGTGGTCGGGGCCTTCGTGGTGCTGCGCCGGCTGGCGTTCTTCTCGCACGCGGTCGGCACCGCCACCTTCCCCGGTCTCGTCGTGGCGGCCGCGGTGGACTTCAATGCCCGGGTGGCCGCGCTCGCGGTAGCCGTGGCCTACGCGCTGGGCACCGAGCGGGCGGGGCGAAGCGGACGCGACCCGGGCGGAGCCGCCACCGGCCTGATGCTGGTGGCCGCGCTGGGGACCGGCACCATCCTGGCGAGCGACGTGTTCGAATCCGGTGCCGGGGTGGACCGCCTGCTGTTCGGCACGGCAGTGGCGCTCAACGGCACAGACCTCGCGGTGGCCGGCGCGGCCGCGGCGTTGTCCCTGGCGGCCGCCGTTCTGCTCGGCCGGACCTGGGCCGCCATCGCCTTCGACCCCTCCGCGGCGCCGGCGCTCGGGGTGCCGGCGAGGCGCGTGGAGGGCGCCCTGCTGCTCCTGGTGGCCGTGACCGCCGTCGCCGCGCTGCCGGCGGTCGGCTCGCTGCTGGTCACCTCCCTGTTCGTGGTGCCCGCCGCGGTGGCCCGGCTGTTCGCCGGCAGCGTCGCCTCGCTGGTGGCGCTGTCCGTGGCGGTCGCCGTCGCCCAGGGCCTGCTGGGCCTGTACGTGTCGCTGTGGCTCGACGTTCCCCCCGGGCCGGCCATCGCGGTGCTCGGAGCGGCGACCTACGCCCTGGCCTCGCTCCTTCGCTCCCTGCCGTTCCCCGCGCGGCGGACCCGGGCCGAGGTGGCGGCGTGAGCGCAGCCGTGACGGTCGAGGACGGCGCGGTCGGCTACGGCGGCCCACCCGTGCTCACCGGGGTCTCCTTCTCCGCCACCCGCGGCACGTCGGTGTGCGTGCTGGGCCCCAACGGGGGCGGCAAGACGACACTGTTCCGGGCGCTGATGGGTCAGCTGCCGCTCGGCGGCGGGCACCTATGGGTCGACGGCCGCCCCGCGTACGTGGCTCAGTCGGGCCACGCCCGGCTGGACTTCCCCGTGAGCGGCCTGGACGTGGCCCTCATGGGCACGCTGGGTGGCCGCTGGTGGCTGCCCGCCCGCAGGGCCGACCGGGAGCGCGCCGCCGAGGCGCTGGGGAGAGTGGGGCTGGCCGACCGCGCCGGCGTCCGCTTCGGCGAGCTGTCCGGCGGCCAGCGCCAGCGGGTGCTGATCGCCCGGGCGCTGGTGCAGGACTCCGCCGTCCTGCTCTTCGACGAGCCGCTGGCCGGGGTCGACCCGGCCAGTGCGGAGACCATCGGCGCGCTGTTCGCCGAGCTGCGGGCCGAGGGGCGCACGCTGCTGGTCTCCTCGCACGACGTGGAGGGGGCGCGCGCCTTCGACGCCGTGCTCTGCCTAAACGGCAGGCAGGTGGCCTACGGCGCCCCGGACGCAGTGCTCGACCGCACATGCCTAGAGGCCACCTACGGCAGCGAGCTGATCGTGCTGCCGGGAGGCGCCGGGGAGCCCCGCCAGGCCGTGGCCGTCCAGCACCACGACCACTGATCGCTCGTGAGCCTGACCGACTTCCTCACCGATCCCTGGAGCTCGGGCATCGACCGCCGCGCGCTGCTCGAGGTCGTTCTGCTGGGCTGCGTATGCGGACCGCTGTCCTTC
>JBPCNQ010000118.1:0-6554 GCA_051001095.1 Thermoleophilaceae bacterium | reverse complement strand
ATCGTGCGCGGCGTCGACGCCGACCTGATCCGGGTGCTGCCCTTCGCCGCCACGCTCGTGGCCCTGGGGGCCATAGACCTCGAGCACCGCGTGCTGCCCAACCGGATCGTCTTGCCGCTGGCTGTCTTCGGGGTGGCGGCCGGGGCCGTGCTGGCCACCCCCGAGCTCCCCGAGCTGCTGCTCGCCGGGGCGGGCGCCTTCGTGGCGCTGCTGGTGGTCGCTCTCGTGCAGCCGCGGGGCATGGGGATGGGCGACGTCAAGCTGGCGGGCGCCGCCGGGCTGTTCCTGGGCCTGTCGATCGTGCCCGCGCTGCTGCTGGCGTTTCTCGCCGGGTCGCTTGTGGGCCTGGGCGTGATGGCCGCCCAAGGGGCTGCCGCTCGCAAGCGCGCCATCCCGTTCGGTCCGTTCCTGGCTCTCGGCTCGCTCCTGGCCCTTCTCGTGGGCCCGGAGCTGATCGACCTCTACTCGCAGACACTGCTCAACTGAGCTAAAGCCCCGGCGGGGGCAGACCGATAAGGGCAGAAGGTCAGGTTCCCCCTCATGCCCTTCTCTCTTCGCAATCGCCCCACCAGCACGGTCGGACTCGACATCGACGGCTCCTTCGTGGCCGCCGTCGCGGTCGACGGCAACTCCATCACCGGCCTGGCCAGCGCGGAGCTCGCCCCACGCGTGGCCACTGACGGCGAGGTCATCGACCCCGAGGCCCTGAGCGCCGCTCTCAAGGACATGTTCCGCACCCACAACCTTCCGCGCCGCGTCCGCCTGGGGGTGGCCAACCAGCAGATCGTGGTTCGCCAGATGGAGATGCCGATGATCGAGGACCCGGCCCAGCGTGACGCGGCAGTACGGTTCCAGGCTGCCGAGGCGATCGCGATGCCGCTCGAAGAGGCGGTTCTGGACTACCAGCCGATCGGCGCCATCGAAGGCCCGGACGGCAGCGTGCGCCAGCGCCTGCTCGTGGTGGCCGCGCGCGAGTCGATGATCCGGCGCCTGGTGGATGCCGTCCGGGGAGCCGGCCTGAAGCCCGACGGCATCGACCTCAACGCCTTCGCGTTGGTGAGGATGCTGGGCGACAACGATCGCGAGGCGCTCGAGATCGGGCACACGGCGCGGGTCATCTGTCACCTCGGCGGGGTGACCAACCTGGCGATCGCGGCCGGGCCGATCTGCCTGTTCACCCGCCCGCTCCAGACGGTCTGGAGTAGCGGCGACGATGGCCTCGTGGACTCCCTGGCCGAGGAGATCAGGCTCTCCATCGACTTTCACATGGCCCAGCCCCACGCCCGCGCCGTGGACAGCGTGGTGCTCTCGGGCCCGGGCGCCACCGACGAGCGGGTGGCCAACGAGCTGGCCGGCCGCACCGGTCTTCCCGTATCGGTGGGCGAGCCGCTGGGAGCCTTCGGCGACCACACGGTGCCCACCGGCGAAGACCCCGCCCGTTACACGGTCGCGGCCGGCCTCGCGCTGGGGGTCGAGTCGTGAGAGCGGTCAACCTGCTTCCGGAGCGCGATCGCGTCCGCGGTCCCGCTCAGGTACCAGCCGGATCTTCGCGCCTGGTGCTCGGCGTGCTGGGCGCCCTTCTGCTCGCGGTTCTGGTCCTGGTTTTGTCTCAGAATCAGATCACTGGGCGCAAGGCGCAGATCGCCACCGCGCAGCAGGAGCAGAAGCAGGCGGAGGTGCGGTCCGCCCAGCTCGGCTCCTTCGGGGAGTTCTCCCAGATCAAGAAGACGCGCGTGACCTCGATCAGCACGCTGGCCAAGTCCCGCTTCGACTACGAGCGGCTGATGCGCGAGCTGGCGCTGGTGCTGCCCGAGGACACCTGGGTCACGGAGGTCGACGCCTCCACCACAGGCTCACCGGACGCCACTGCCGGCGCGACCCCCGCTCCCGCGCCTTCGACCGGGCCCACCCCTGCTCCTGCGCCTTCGACCGGGACCGCGACTTCCGCTCCTCCTTCGACCGGGACCACCACTGGCGCGCCGGCGGCGCCGTCGGTCAAGATCGTGGGCTGCGCCAAGACCCAGTCCACGGTGGCTGAGACCATGGTGCGGCTGCGAAACCTCCACCGCGTCGAGGACGTGGAGCTCACGGACTCAACTCGCCCGGCAAAGGCGTCCGCCTCAGGGCCGACCGGCTCTTCGACTCCCGCCGCCGGGTCCACGGGCACCGGCTGTGGCAAGCGCTACTCCTTCGACGCCACGGTGACCTTTGTCGCCGCCCCCGCGGACGCCGAGCAGGGCGAGCGTGGGCACCGGGTGCCGACCGTGCTGGGAGGCGGGTCGTGAGCATCAGCGCCCGTGACAAGAAGATCCTGATGTTGCTGGTCCCCATCGTCGTCCTGATCGCCTTCTGGTTCCTGATCCTGGCCCCCAAGCGGTCCGAGTCCGCGCGTCTGGGCGAGCAGCTGACCGCCGTCGAGCAGAAGCGCGACACGGCGGTGGCCAAGGCGGGGCAGCTGGAGGGAGCCCGCAACACCTACGCCGAGGACTACGCGACGGTAGTTCGCCTGGGCAAGGCGGTGCCCAGCAGCCTGGACATGCCCAGCTTGCTGGTTCAGCTGGAGTCTGCGGCCAAGGGCACGGGCATCGACTTCGACAGTGTCAAGGCCGGCGAGCGCGCCACCGCTCCGGCGGCTGCCGCTTCCGCCGGTGGCGCGAGTGGCGCGAAGACCGGTCCGGGCAAGACCGCCGAGAACGCAGACAACGCGAAGACGAGCGCCGATAAGAGCTCGGCTGCGGCGAGTGCGACGAGCGCGAGCGGGTCGTCATCCCCCTCGACTCCAGCAGCCGCGGGCCCCACAGGAGCGACTGCGCCCGGCCTGGACAGCGTTCCGCTCAATTTCACCTTCACCGGCAGCTTCGGCGGGCTGGCCGACTTCCTTCACCGGATGAAGCGGTTCGTGCGCGTGGCCAACGACAAGATCAGCGTCAAGGGAAGGCTCATGACCATCGACAGCCTGGGCTTTAAGTCCACCACCTTTCCGACCATCGAGGCGTTGGTCACGGCCTCCGTGTACCTCTCCCCAAAGAGCGAGGGTGCCACGGCGGGTGCCACTGCGGCTGGTCCCGAGACCACTCCTGCGTCATCGGCGCCAGCGCCGAGTGCCGCTCCGTCAGGGGGGGCTCCGGCCCCCACGCCGCCGGCCGGAGGGGGCGCGCAGTGACACCGCTCGGGCCGCTCGCGCTCGGCGTGTTCGAGGACCTCAGACGCCGCAGGCTGCTTCCGGTGGCCCTGCTTCTGCTGGTCGCGCTGGTGGCTGTCCCCGTTCTGATGCTCCAGAAGGCCGACCCGGTGCCGGTGAGCGGGCCCGTGCCCGCTGCTTCGGGTACCGCGGACGGCCTGCCGAGTCCCGAGGAAGCGCTCTCGGGTGACAAGCCGCTGGTCAGCCTGGCGGTGCTCAACACCTCCTCCGATCTCGAGTCCTTCGACTCCAAGAACCCGTTCAAGCCGATAGACAAGGTGAGCACCGGCGGCGCCACTCCTGTCGCCACGGCTCCCACCGCGCCAGCCGGCGGCGGAGGCGGATCTCCCGGTGGCGACACCGGCGGCGGCTCGCCAGGCGGCTCTCCGGGCGGCTCTCCCGGCGCCCCCGGCGGCGGCTCGGGTGGTGGCGGCGGAGGACACGGTGGCGGTGGCGGTGGTGGGACCCCCACCGTGCCGGCCCCTCCGGCCAACCCGCCCTCGGGGAACGAGCCGACCAAGCCCCGGCACAACCTCACCTACGCGGTCGACCTGGCCTTCTCCGGCCCCAGCGGCGTGAAGCGCTACCGCAACGTGCCGCGGCTGAGGATGCTGCCCAGCGAGGCATCGCCCCTGCTCATCTTCCTCGGCCTCGACGCCAGCGGAGCCAAGGCGGTCTTCCTGGTCGACTCCACGCTGACCGACGCAGGCGGGGAAGGGAGCTGCCAGCCCAAGCCCGTAGACTGCGCCACGGTCTCGCTCGAGCCGGGCGAGGTCGAGGCCTTCACCGACGACCAGGGCAAGCGCTACGCGATCCAGATCGACCAGATCCGCGAGATCACGGTGGGCAAGGCGTCCGCCGCCGCGCGCCGGGACAGCGAGCAGGCGCGGGCGTCGGTGGGCCGGCGCCGCCCCTTCGTGCCGCCGGTCATCACCGATCTCTTCACTGGCGGCCAGATGTGATCGATGTCGCTCAAGGTCGTGACGCCTCGGCCGATGGGGGACGTGCGATGCGGCGCCCACTGTTCTCATCTCCCTCCTGAGCCTGGCCGTCCTGGCGGTCGTCCCCGCGGCCGAGGCGTTCGCGGCCAAGAAGAAGCCCGTCTCGACGATCAAGCGCGTGTCGCCGATGCGGGTGAAGGTGGGCAAGACGATCACCCTCCGAGGAACCCGCTTCAGCTCCAGGCGCAAGGGCAACGCCGTCGTCTTCCGCGGCTCCAACGGACGATCGGCGTTCGCCAAGCCCGTTCGTGCATCGAGGACCAAGATCGTGGTCAAGGTCCCCGGCTCGTCGGCCAAGGATCTCAACCTGCGCGCAGTGCCCTACCCGGGCAAGAGGCCGTACCCGAACCCGCTCGATCCTTCCGACGTTGGCATCGACTTCGACGGCGACTCGCTCACCACCAAGGAGGAGTACCGGGCCTGGGTGTACACCGGGAAGAAGTTCGACCAGTCCAACCCGGACTCATCACTGGGCTACAGCGACGGGACGCAGAGCAGCCGTCCGACCGAGCAGCCGGCCGTACCGGCCTTCCGAAGCGCCCAGTACGGCATCCCCTTCAGCCCGCCCGACTACCCCGCCCGTCTGGACACCGACGGCGACGGCCGGTACACCGACGACGAGCGCGACGCCGACGCCGACGGGATGAACAACTATGTCGAGAGCCACGGACCGGGACACGCCGACTGGTGGACGACGACCCTGGCCGCGGAAGGCGTCACGCCCTGGCCCGATACCTACTACGGCGCCTTCACGCAGCGCCCCTTCGCCGACCTGGCGCTCGACGACCCCGACGCCGATGGCGACACCCTCCTCGACGGCGAGGATGACCAGGACAACGACGGCTGGACCAACATTGACGAGATGTACAACCGTGGCGTCAATACGAGCTCGGGCCCGCGCAACACCAATGCGTTCAACCCCTGTGCCCCCGAGACCTCCCGCACCTGTCCGCGCTATCAGCCGGTGAACTGAGGGGGACGAGCTTCAGCTTTGCCCGTTCGGCCGTTCGGGCCGTTCGGCGAACCGCGTATCACGCGTAATACGCTTGCGTGGTGGCTGAAGTAAGCATTCGCGAGTTGCGCAACCATGGGGGTGACGTTGTGGATCGCGCCGCCGGCGGCGAGCCGATCATCATCACCCGCGCGGGCAAGCCCGTTGCGCGGCTGACGCCCATGGGGAGCGCCCCTCTCACGGCCGAGGCGCTCCTCGAACGCTGGCGGCACGTTCCCCCCGGAGATCCCGAGCGGCTCCGGGCAGACATCGACGCAGTGATCGACCCTCGTCTTTGAACGCTGCTCGTTCAGCGGGCTGCGGCCTTCTCGACACTTCGGTCGTGATTCGTCTCCCCGCGCTCGAGTGGACGCGATGATCGCCGCGACGGCAGTGGCCAACGACCTGCCCCTCTACACCAGCAACCCCCGGGATCTCAGCGGGATTGGGCAGCTTCGGGTCGTCGACGTCCCCGTCCTGTAGCGAGAGACCGTCAGTAGGGTGTCTCCCGCCATGCCCTTCCGTTTCACCACCGCCGGCGAGTCCCACGGACCGGGCCTCACAGCCGTCATAGAAGGCCTCCCGGCCGGCCTCGAGCTCAAGCCCGAGGACATCGACTCCGACCTGGCCCGGCGCCAGCTCGGCCACGGCCGAGGCGGTCGCATGAAGATCGAGAAGGACCGCGCCGAGGTGACCTCCGGCGTCAGGCACGGCAGGACCCTCGGTGGGCCGATCGCCCTGAAGATGGCCAACCGCGACTACGCCAACTGGGAGGAGCGGATGAACCCCTGGCCGGTCGAGGCCGAGGTGGCCGAGGTGCACCTCCCGCGCCCCGGCCACGCCGACCTGGCCGGGGGGCAGAAGTACGGGTTCACCGACGTGCGCAACGTGCTCGAGCGCGCCGGCGCGCGGGAGACCACCGCCCGGGTGGGGGTGGGGGCGCTGGCCAAGGTCTACCTGCGGGCGCTGGGCGTGGAGATCCGCAGCCACGTGCTCCAGATCGGCTCGGTCCGCGTGCCTCCCCGCGACAATCTGGCGCCGGCGGACTTCGCGGGCGTGGACGAGTCGCCCGTGCGCTGCCTGGATCCCGAGGGGTCCGCGGCGATGGTCGAGGAGATCAACAGCGCCCGCAAGGCCAACGAGTCGCTGGGCGGCGTCTACGAGGTGGTGGCGTTCGGCGTGATCCCCGGAATCGGCTCCCACGTGGCCTGGGACGAGCGCCTGGATGGCCGCCTGGCCCAGGCGATCATGTCGATCCAGGCCATGAAGGGCGTCGGCGTGGGGGAGGGCTTCGACCTGGCCGGGCGCGTGGGCTCTCAGGCCCACGACGAGATCTTCCACTCCGAGGAGCGCGGCTTCTACCGCGAGACCAACCGCGCCG
>JBPCNQ010000117.1:0-8965 GCA_051001095.1 Thermoleophilaceae bacterium | reverse complement strand
CACCTCCATGGCGGCCTCCAGCAGGCGAAAGACGCCGTCGGCGGTGACCGTCGTGTCGAAGCCCTGGTCCTCGGTGGTGGCGCCGAACACCAAGCGACCGTCGGCCCGCACCACAACGTAGCAGCGCGGCGTGCGCACGAGGTGGGTGGTCAACGGCGGGCGGCCGTCGCGGACCCTCAGCTCGATCAGCTGACCCTTCGCCGGGCGCACCGGCGGCCCGGTCGCCTCGAGCGTGCCCGCGGACGACCACGCCCCGGCGGCCACGAGCACGTTCGCGGCGCCGACCTCGATGCCGCCGGCCGTGCGCAGGCCGGTGACACGATCCGAGTCGCCGAGCAGTTCCGTGGCTTCGGCGCCCGGGACCAGCTCACCGCCCTCCCGCGCCAGCGCGGCGGCCAGCCCGGTGACCACTGCGCGGGGATCGACCTGTCCATCGCGGGGCGCCGAGATGGCCCCGGCGATCCGGGGGGACAGGCCCGGCTCGAGCCTCCGCGCGGCGCGCGGCGCCAGCCACTCGGACTCGAGCCCGAGCGTCCCCTGGAAAGCGTGCAGGCGCCTCAGCTGCGCGGCGTCGTCGCGGTCGGCGGCCACCACCAGGCAGCCCGAGTCCACGTAGCCCGAGGGAAGCCCGACAGCCTCCTCGAGCTCGGCCGCGAAGGCGCCCCACATGGCCCGGCCCTCGAGGTTCAGGGCCAGGAGCTCGTCTTCGCCGAAGTCGGCCTCGGTGACCGGCGCGAGCATGCCCGCCGCGACCCCGGACGCGCCCGATCCCGGGCGGTCGCGCTCCATCACGAGCACCGAGAGGCCCGCGCCCGCCGCGCGCCAGGCACAGGCCAGGCCGATGACTCCGGCCCCGACCACCACGAGGTCGTACTGGCTGCGCTCTGGAGCTGTGGCGGACATCGTTCTCCCTCCGCCGGCATTACCCGGATCAGGTTCCACGGTCGGCGACCCCGCCACCGACCGGCAGGACCCCCGGTCTCGTGTGCGTACATCGCCCTCTCAGCCGGGTCTGCCCGGCTCCCGTTGCTGTTGCCATCCTAGCCGGGTGCCTATGCCACGATTCACCGCGTGAGCCGGGGAGCCGATAGACGCGAGCGCCTGGCCGCGGCGCGGCTGTACCTGGTCACCGATGGGGGGATGCCCGACGGCGCTGTGCGGTCGGCGCTGGCGGGCGGTGTGGACATGGTCCAGCTGCGCGACCCACTGCTGGCCGACGACGTGCTGATCGAGGTGGCCACTCGCCTGCGCGCGGCGTGCGACGACCACGGCGCGCTGCTGTGGATCAACGATCGCCCCGACCTGGCGCTTCGCGCCGGGGCAGACGGCGTGCATGTGGGCCAGGACGACATGGCGGTAGCCGAGGTGCGTCGCAAAGTCGCGGACGACATGCTGATCGGCCTGTCCACGCACGCGCCCGACCAGCTTGAGGCCGGGATCCGGTCCGGCGCCGACCAGCTGAGCGTGGGACCGGTGTGGGAGACGCCGACCAAGCCCGGGCGCCCGGCGGCCGGGCTGGGCTACCTGCGTTTGGCCGCGCAACGCAAGCCTGCGGTGCCGTGGTTTGCCATCGGCGGGATCGACGAGTCCAACGTGGGGGACGTGACGGGCGCCGGAGCGGAGCGGATCGTCGTGGTGCGCGCCGTGCGCGAGGCGCCCGATCCCGGAGCGGCGGCTTCACGCCTGCGCGCCGCGCTGGAGGGAAGCACCGTTGGCGCAGCGCAGTAGCCGCAAGCGGCGAAAGCAGCGCCAGCGGGCGAGTCGGCCGGTCCCCACCGAGGTGGCCGAGCCCCTCCCGGCCGAACGCGAGACCGACGCCGACCGGATGGCGCGCGGCTACGCTCGCGGCCGGGCCAAGGACGAGGAGGCGCGGGCAGCGCTCGTCCCGCTGGCACCGGGCGAGCGGCCCACGGCCGTGACGGTGGCCTTCGTGGTGGCCCTCGTCGCGTTTCTCGCCAACCTGGTCGCGCTGGTCCTCAACTTCGGCGACGGGAACGGGCGCCAGAGCGCCTACACGATCATCGGCTGCGTGCTCCTGGCGGTGATGGCCGCGGGCATGTGGCGCGCGCGCTACTGGGCGGTGCTGGGGATGCAGGCCCTGCTGGCCATATCCGTCCTACTGGCGTCGCTGGCGCTCGTGACCGCCGTGAGCCCGGCGGCGGCAGTGTTCGCGCTCTTGATCGTCGGCAGCGGCGGCGGGCTGTTCTGGTTCCTGATCAAGGCGATGGCCCGGATCCAGATGCCGGAGCGGCCGGGAGCGCGATAATGGTCGGCAACCAGGACATCCCCGGTCGATAGTCTCGCCCGCGATGGCCGAATCCAGGTACGACTGCATCGTCATCGGATCCGGACCCGGCGGCTACGTGGCCGCGATCCGCGCCGCCCAGCTGGGCATGAAGACCGCCGTGGTGGAGAAGGCGGACACCGTCGGGGGCCGCTGCCTCAACGAGGCGTGCATCCCCGCCAAGGCGGTGCTGCGCGTGGCCGACGTCATGAAGGAGGTCCAGGGAGCCAGGTCCTTCGGCATCACCACCGGTGACGTGGACTTCGACTTCTCCGGCGCCGCCAAGCACCGCGACAAGGTGATCAAGACCCTGACGGGCGGCGTGGCGATGCTGTTCGACAAGAACGACATCGACGTGATCGAGGGACAGGGCGCCGTGACCGACGACGGCAACGTGAAGGTGGGCGGCTCCTTCGACGGAAACGAGATCGAGGCCCGCAAGGTGATCCTGGCCACGGGCTCGATCGCCCGCCCGGTCGGAGGTCTGGAGTTCGGCGGGCGGATCGTGGACACCGCCCAGATGTGGCTGACCGCCGAGCAGCCCAAGCGCCTGGCCGTGATCGGCGCCGGCGCCTCGGGCACCGAGGTGGCGTCGGCCTTCGGCCGCCTGGGCACCGAGGTGATTTTGCTCGAGGCCCTGGACCAGATCCTGCCGCTGGAGGACAAGGAGATCGCCCGGGCGGCTGCCCGCGAGATCGGCAAGCAGAACGTGAAGATCGTGACCTCGGCCAACGTCGAGGACGTGGACGACTCCGGGGACTCGGTGACGATCGAGGTTGGGGGCGAGACCCACTTGGTGGACCTCGTGTGCATCGCCGCCGGGCGCGGCGCCGACGTGGAAGGCCTCGGCCTGGGCGAGGCGGGCATCGAGGTCAACGAGCGCGGGCTGGTCAAGGTCGACGGGGCCATGCGCACCTCCAGGGACGGCGTATGGGCGATCGGCGACCTGGTGCCCGGCCCGGCTCTGGCCCACAAGGCCTCCGACGAGGGCGTGATCGCCGCCGAGGACGCCGCGGGGCTGGACACCCACCCGATCGACTACCCCTACGTGCCGCGCGTGACCTTCTGCGCGCCGCAGGTGGCCTCCTTCGGCTTGACCGAGGAGCAGGCCGCCGACGCCGGCTACGACGTGACCGTGGGCAGGGTGCCGATGGGGGCGGTGGGCGCGCCGACGGTCTACGGCGACCGCACCGGGATGGTCAAGATCATCGGTGACAAGAGGTACGGCGAGATCGTCGGCGGACACATCCTCTCGCCCAAGGCCGCCGAGCTGATCCAGGAGCTGGTGGTGGCCCGCGACCTGGAGGGTGGCTATCACGAGCTCGCCCACTCCATCCACCCGCATCCGGCCTTCGCCGAGACCGTGCTCGAAGCCGCGCGCGCCACCGACGGCTGGCTGATCCACGGCTGAGCCGGCAGACGCGCCCACGGGTCTCGCCGGCGGCGACGCCTCGAAGCCGGCGAGCGTCTGATCAGCGCGGGTTGGGCGGCCTGGGAACGCCTACCGGCCTCCGGCTGCCGGAGCGGCGTCGCTTCCTCGCTCACCGATCCACCGTCCTAAGGTGCACGGCGCGATGACCGAGCAGCCCGTCTTCTACTACGACCTCGGCTCGCCCTACGCGTACCTCGCGGCCGAGCGGGTCAACCACGTGCTCCCCGTCGTGCCGATCTGGCAACCGATCCTGCTCGGCGGCATCTGGAGGCAGACCGGCGGCGGATCGTGGTCGGTCACCGGCCGCCGGCCCGAGGGCATGGCCGAGGTGGAGCGCAGGGCCCACGAGCGGAGGCTGCAGCCCATCCGCTGGCCCGAGCCCTGGCCCACGAACACGACCACCGCCATGCGCGCGGCCACCTACGCCCAGCAGGGTGGCCGCGCGGTGGCCTTCTCGCTTGCCGCCTTCCGCCAGGCCTTCGCCGGCGGCAGGGACCTGTCGGTGACCGACAACGTGCTGATCGCCGCGGCGGCCTGCGAGCTGCACCCGCGCGCGGTGCTCAAGGCCATCGAGACGAGGTCGGTGAAGGACCGCCTGTGCGCCGCCACCGAGCAAGCCGCCGCCCGTGGCGTGGTGGGCGTGCCGACGCTGGCGATCGGGGAAGAGCTGTTCTGGGGCGACGACCGCCTGGAGGAGGCTGCTTCACGGCTGCGGGCGGTCCCCTAGGATGCCCGGCCGATGCGCTTTTGGCACCTCTCGGTCTGCACGCTCGCCGCCGCCGCTCTGCTCGCATCCGGATGCAGCGAGAAGGAGAGCGGGCTGGGCGAGGGGCAGAAGAAGCCCTCCCGAGAGGCGGCGCCCGACCAGGGCAGCGCCAAGGGGCCCGCGGCCGCGTCGTCACAACAAGCCGCCTCGCGCAAGAAGCCCGAGGTGACCGTGCCCAGGGGCCCGCCCCCGTCCAGGCTCGAGGTCAAGAACCTACAGAAGGGCACAGGCGCAGTCGCGAAGCGCGGTCGCGAGCTGACGGTGAACTACGTGGGTGTCTCCTACTCCACCGGCAAGGAGTTCGACAACTCGTTCGACCGCGGCGAGCCGTTCCCGTTCCAGCTGGGGGCCGGCATGGTCATTCCCGGCTGGGACCAGGGCCTGCAGGGCATGAAGGTGGGCGGGCGGCGCCGGCTGACCATCCCGGCAAAGCTGGGCTACGGCGCGCAGGGGCAGCCGCCGACGATCAAGCCGAACGAGACGCTGGTGTTCGTGATCGACCTCCTCGGGGTGAAATGAGGCGACGATGCGGGCATCCGTGCCCGTGTCGTAAGACGTCAACGGGCCTGCGCTCGGGTTGACCGTGTGCGTCGGCACCAGGGGCGGCGCTAGAGTCGTCTCCAGATGGCGACCGGGGACGCAACGCGCGGCCGAGGTCCCGCACAGCGGGGCGTAGAGGCCGCGCGCCGCCCGCTTCCCGGCCGCGGGACCGCCGAGAAGGTGCTGGCCAAGATGCAGCTGATCCGCCGCTTCGAGGAGCGCGCGGGCGAGATGTACGCCAAGGCCAGGATCGGCGGCTTCCTGCACCTCTGCATCGGCGAGGAGGCCACGATCGTGGGGGCTACCCAGGCGCTGCGCGACACCGACTACCTGCTCTCGACCTACCGCGAGCACGGCCAGGCGCTCGCCCGCGGGACGCCGGCCCAAGCCGTGATGGCCGAGCTGTTCGGCAAGGTCGACGGCTGCTCGGGCGGGCGCGGCGGATCCATGCACCTGTTCGACATGGAACGCCGCTTCCTGGGCGGCTACGGCATCGTGGGCGGCAACCTGCCGCTGGCCGCCGGCGTGGCGCTGGCCAGCGACTACACAGAGACCGAGGACGCCACGCTGTGCATGTTCGGCGACGGCGCCACCAACACGGGCAACTTCGGCGAGACCATGAACTTCGCGGCGCTGTGGAAGCTGCCCATCGTGTTCATGGTGATCAACAACCAGTTCGGCATGGGCACGGCGCTGGAGCGCCACTCCGCCGTGACCGACCTGTCCAAGAAGGCAGCCGGCTACGGCGTGCCCGGGCGCCGCTGCGACGGCATGGACGTGCTCGACGTGCACGCCACGGTGAGCGAGGCGCTGGAGAAGGTGCGCGCCGAGCGCACGCCTCTACTGGTCGAGGCCGTGACTTATCGCTACCGCGGTCACTCGATGGCCGACCCCGAGGACTACCGCTCCAAGGACGAGGTCGAGGAGTGGCGCCCGCGCGACCCGCTGGTCGCCTTTCCCAGGCGCCTGACCGAGGAGAGCCTGCTCTCCCAGGAGGATGTCGAGCGGATGGACAAGGAGGCGGTCGCCGCGGTCGACGCCGCCGTCGAGTTCGCCGACAAGTCTCCCTTCCCCGACCTCGGCTCCCTCTACGACGACATCTACGTGATCGGGGAGCAGGTGCGCCCGTCGTGGTACTCCACCGACGTGCGCTCCCCAGGCACCCACCGCGGCGAGACCGAGCGCGAGGCCGGCGACGTGGCCCGGGAGCTGGCCGAGGCCGGTGCCGCCCATAAGGACGACACCGACGACGAGAGGCGCGAGGCCCGCGCCCGCGGCGAGGGCGGCTGACGTTTGCCACGGAGGTGCAGCCGCCGGTGACGAGCCCACCGCCCTCGTCCCGGAAGCAGATGCGCTACCGCGAGGCGCTGAACCTGGCGCTGCGCGAGGAGATGACCGCCGACGAGAACGTGTTCCTCATGGGCGAGGACATCGCGGTCTTCCAGGGTGCGTTCAAGGTCACCGCCGGCCTGCTCGAGGAGTTCGGGGAGAAGCGCGTGCGCGACACGCCGATCTCGGAGAACTCGATCGTCGGCCTGGGAGTCGGGGCGGCGATGGCCGGCCTTCGCCCCGTAGTCGAGCTGATGACGATCAACTTCTCGCTGCTGGCGCTGGACCAGGTGATCAACAGCGCGGCGTCGATCCGGTACATGTTCGGGGCCCAGGTCAAGGTCCCCCTGGTCATCCGCATGCCCCAGGGCGCGGGGCACCAGCTGGGGCCTACCCACTCGCACTCCCTGGAGGCGCTCTACGCCCACGTGCCCGGGCTGCTGGTGGCCGTGCCCACGACCCCGGCCGACGCGCGCGGGCTGCTCAAGGCCGCGATCCGCGACGACAACCCGGTGGTCTTCATCGAGCACGAGACGCTCTACGGTCGTCGCGGCGAGGTGGACGAGGCCGACGACGAGCCGATCCACTTCGGCCAGGCCGCGGTGCGCCGCGAGGGCGACGACGTGACGATCGTCGGCATCTCACGCATGAACGAGACGGCACTGAAGGCCGCCGACACGCTGGCCTCCGAGCACGAGATCGAGGCGGAGGTCATCGACCCGCGCACGCTGCGGCCGCTGGACCTGGACACGATCCTGAAGTCGGTGCGAAAGACCAACCGCGCGGTGATCGTGGAGGAGGGCTGGCCCCACGGCGGCGTGGGAGCCAACATGGCCGCCCTGATCCAGGAGCAGGCCTTCGACCACCTCGACGCTCCCGTGGCTCGCGTGGCCGGCGCCGACGTGCCGATGCCCTACTCCAAGCCGCTCGAACAGGCCGCGTTTCCCCACGAGGAGCACGTGATCTCCGCGGCCATCTCCACGTTCAGGGACCTCTGAGGTGGCCAACGAGGTGAACATGCCGCGGCTGTCGGACTCCATGGAGGAGGGCACCGTGCTCAAGTGGCTCGTCGAGGTGGGTGGCGAGGTCAAGCGCGGCGAGCCGCTGGTGGAGATCGAGACCGACAAGGCCAACATGACCTATGAGGCCGACTCGGATGGGGTGCTGCTGGAGGTGGTGGCCGCCGAGGGCGACACCCTGACCGTGGGCGAGGTGATCGCCCGTGTCGGTGAGGAGGGCGAGCAGCCGGCGGGCGGGGGTGCACAGGCCGCCGAGGCCGAGCCAGAGATCGGCGAAGGGCCGCCACCGGAGCCTCAGGCGGTTCCGGAGCCGGAACCCGGTCCCCAGAGCGAACCAGACGAGCCGCGGGCAGAGCCGGGGGCGCCGGGTGACGGTGGCGAGAGGGTCAAGGCGTCACCGGTCGCGAGGCGGATCGCCGGCGAGCTGGGCGTGGAGCTGGCCACCATCGAGGGCTCGGGACCGGGCGGTCGCGTGGTGAAGGCCGATGTCGAGGCAGCGGCCGGGAACGGAACCCCCGGGCCGGCAGCCCAACCCGCCGAGGAGGCTCCCCCGGCGACAGATTCCGCTCCGCCCGAGGCGCCTTCGCCTACCCCGGCCGCCGCGCCGTCCGGTGGAGAAGCCGGGGTCAAGGGCCGGCCCGCGATTGTCGAGCTCACCCGGCTGCAGCGCACCGTCTCGCGGCGCATGGCCGAGTCCAAGGCCACCGCACCCGACTTCGCGCTCGAGGTCGAGGTGGACATGACCCTGTGCATCGAGCTGCGCGAGCGCCTCAAGGAGGCGGGGATCGATGAGCCGCCTCCCTCGTACAACGACATGATCGTCAAGGCCGTCGGGCTGGCCGCGCGCGCGCACCCCAAGGTCAACGGCGCCTACCGCGATGGACGGTTCGAGCTCTACCCCGAGGTGAACGTGGGGGTGGCGGTGGCCGCACAGGAGGCGCTGGTGGTGCCGGTGGTGCGGAACGCCCACGAGAAGTCCCTGGGCGAGATCGCCCGACAGGCGCGACGGCTGATCGAGAAGGTACGCGAGGGTTCGATCACCCCGCCGGAGCTGTCGGGCGGCACGATCACCGTGTCGAACCTGGGCATGTACGGGATCGACCGCTTCACGGCCATCATCAACCCACCCCAGGCGGCGATCCTCTCGATCGGCGCGCTGAAGAAGAAGCCGGCCGTCGACGACCGCGGCCGGGTAGCCGCGCGCGACCTGATGACGATCACCATGGCGTGTGACCACCGCATCCTCTACGGCGCCGACGGCGCCGAGTTCCTGGGCCGCGTGCGTGAGCTGCTGGAGCAGCCGCTGGCGCTGGCGCTCTGAGTCACGCGTTAGGTTCTAGTCGACTTCTCGTGCATCTTGCTCGTGCTGGTTTCATCCGTACGAATAATCACGGGAGCCTAGAAACAGCCAAATCGGGCTCTCTCGGTATCGATGTGGGTGAAGTCACGCGTCGTGAGCGTGGAGTTGGTGGGGCGGCTGGAGGGTGATCGGCCCGCAGCACAGGTGGACGAGCGCGAGCGCGGCTTGGGCGCTGTGGAAGCCGTAGGCACGGCGGGTGATGAGTCTGACCTTGTTGTTGAGTGCTTCGTGGCGG
>JBPCNQ010000116.1:0-7154 GCA_051001095.1 Thermoleophilaceae bacterium | reverse complement strand
TCCGAGCCGCCCTGCTTCTCGGTCATGGCCATGCCGGCGAGGGCGACGGTGTCGTAGTCGGTGGAGCCCAGCCGCGGCTCCCATTCCTCGGCCAGCTCGGGAGCCTCACGCAGAGCGGGAATGACCGGGTGGGTCATGGAGATCGGGCACATCACGCCGGCGTTGACCTGGTCCCACACGAACATCAGGCCGGCGCGGACGGTGTGGGCACCGCGGCCATATACCCCGGCGTCGCGCGGCTCGTCCCATCACACGGGCAAGAAGGCGATCGGGCGCTCGGGCTTGGCGCGCAGGCAGACGCCGAACAGCGGGATGGCACAGGCCGCTTGCAGTGTGCACAGGGCGATCGCCACGTGCGTCAGGTTCGAGCCGATGGCGGCGAGCAGCGCCACGTCGGCCAGGGCGGCCAGCCCCAGGATGGCGATGAATCGACGATGCCCGAGCGCCAACAGATACTGGACGCAGAGATACGAGCAGGCCAGGAACGTCATGGCCAGCCCCAGCCAGGGGAGTGCGCCGGTGGCGCCGGTCAGGTCGTCGCCGAAGACGGCGGCCAGCAGCGGCCCTGCGGCGACGGCGTAGACGACGACCATCGGCGCGCCGATCACGGCGATGAGGCCGAGGGTCGTCAGCAACACGGGCTTGGCGTCCTCGCCGGCCCGCGCGCGGCGAGAGGCCTCGGGTAGCAGGTACATTCCCAGCCCCACGGCCACCCAGATTACGCCCTTGGCCGCCACGGCGGCGACCGCGTACGATCCGGCGGCATCGTCGGCAACCTCGTGCTTGACGACGATCACGTGGGCCTCCTGTAGGGCGAAGAGCAGCGTCAGACCCGCCACCGGGACCCCCGAGGTCCGCAACAGCGACCTCAGGCCCCGTTCTCCCTCCGGCCGGCCGTGGGTGAGATCGCGGCGCAGCGCGCCGTAGAGAACCAGTCCAACCCCCACCAAGGCCGTCCCGGTGCCCAGGAAGGCTCCGACCACGTCCAGGCCCGCCGCCACCAGCAGGAGCGCGAACACCAGCCGTAGTACGCCTTCTCCGACCAGGCTCGAGCCCACGAGCCTGTAGCGTTGGAAGCCCTGGAGGGCTCCACGCTCCACGCACACGACGGCCCACAACATGCCCGAGACCGGCACCGCGGCGGCGGCCCAGGTGTCGTCCACGGCCAGCACTGATCCGATCACTTCGCGCAGCGGGACCGCCAGCGCCGCTACCGCAACCGTCGCCAGCCCGAGGTGGCGGAGCCACAGCCGCACGCCGCTGCCCGGATCCGCCTCGCCGTCGGCGACCGCGTGGCTGATCTCGCGCGCGGTCGCGATCTGCAGCGCCGAGCCCGGGACCGTCAGGATGATGAAGGCCGACAGCAGCACGGCCAGCGACCCGTAACCCGAAGCCCCGAGGATGCGAGCGAACGCGACCGTGAACACGAGCGCCAGCACGTTCATCAAGGCCACCGCCAGGGCCATGCCCGCCGCTCTGGCGGTGTCCGACGCGGCGAGCCTGCGCGCCGCGGGCAGGCGATCGGTGACGCGCCGGCGCCCGGCGTCCAGGAGCTGTCGGTTCACGGCGACAGCGTAGCCCTGCCCCTGCGGCGCCCACAGCCCCGCCGACCGCGACGGGCCGGAGGCCGACGCCGCGGCCTCGTCTATCCTGCGTCCCGTGGATGAGCGCGCTCTCACCGAGCGCCTGATCACCTACGACACGTCCTCGCTGGAGGGGATGAAGGCCGCGGCAGCTTTCGTCTACGGGTGGCTGGAGGCCCGCGACGTCGAGGTGAAGGGCGAGAGCCACAACGGGCGGCCGGTGCTGGCCGCCACGGTGGGTGCTGCCGAGGGCCCGACGGTCGTGCTTCACGGACACCTCGACGTGGTGCCCGCGCACGAGCCGCAGTTCACGCCTCGGGTGGAGGGCGACCGCCTGATCGGGCGCGGCGCCTACGACATGAAGGGCGGCCTGGCGGCCATGATGTGCGCGGTCCGGGATCTGGCCACCCAGAACACGGCCAAGGTGCACTTCGTCTGCGTCTGCGACGAGGAGTCCGACGAGCAAAAGCACCGAGCCTCGGACTTCGTGGTGGAGAAGGGATACGTGGGGGACTTCGCCATCACCGGCGAGCCCACCGACCTGCGGATCGGCGTGCAGGCCAAGGGGGTGCTCGGCCTGCGCCTGGAGGTCGAGGGCCGCTCGGCCCACGGCTCGACGCCGTGGCTGGGCGACAACGCCGTGCTCAAGGCAGTCGACGTCTTCCGGGGAATCGAGTCGATGCCCTTCACGCGGGCGTCCTCGGAGCTGTTCGATCGCCCGTCGATCTCGCTGGGGCGAATCACCGGCGGCGACGCCATCAACCGCGTGCCCGACGTCTGCACCATCGATCTGGACATCCGCTACCTGCCCGGCCAGGACCCCGACGAGATCCTGGCGGCGGTCAACGCAATCGAGGACACCGAGGTCGTGCACGTCTTCCACCGCGAGCCGATCGTCGTCGCGCGCGATGAGCCCCACGTGAAGGTGCTCGCCGAGGCGGTGTCGAAGACGACCCCGGTGCAGGACAGGATTGCCGTGGGCCGCGACGGCACATCCGACGTGATCTCGTTCCTGAACGCCGGCATCCCCGGCGTCGAGTTCGGCCCGTGCGGCGACGGCCACCACGGACCGGAGGAGTGGGTCTCGATCGAGTCGCTTCACCAGTACAGGCGGACGCTGGTCGAGTTCGTGACCATGGTGCCCTTGGCCCTTCGTGGCCAGGGGGAGGAGCGCAGCGCGATCGTCGGGGAGGAGCGCAGCGCGATCGTCGGTCGCGCGAGCACCGGACCCGGTTATCCCAGCGTGAGCACCGGACCCGGCTCTCTGAGGATCGCGTGAGCCCCTCCTTCGAGGATCTTCCCCGCCCGGGAATCTGGAAGAAGCTGCTGCTCGGCGCGTTCCTGGTGATCTTCGCGACGGCCGGTGCCACCTCCGTGGCGGCCTTCAGCGAGGTCGGCAACGTGGTCAAGGCGCTCAAGACCAACGACTCGATCAGGTTGGCCACGACCGACATCTCCAAGGTCGATCCGGGCCAGCCCCAGACCATCCTGCTGCTGGGCTCGGACAGGCGCCCCAAGGACTCCACCGACGGTGGGGCCGGCACCGGCGCCCGGTCGGACACGATCATCCTGGCCCGGCTGGACCCCAAGCGAAAGGCCACGGCGCTGATGTCCCTGCCGCGCGACCTGCGTGTCCAGATTCCGGGCCGGGGCACGGCCAAGCTGAACGAGGCCTACGACCTCGGCGGCCCGGCACTCACGCTGCGAACGGTCAAGGACCTGACCGGCCTGCCCATCAACCACGTGATCAACGTGGACTTCGGCGGCTTCGAGCGCGCCGTCAACGCGATCGGCTGCATCTACGTCGACGTGGACCGCCGCTACTTCAACGACAGCGCCGAGTACGCCTACATCAACGTGCCCTCGGGCTACCAGCGCCTGTGCGGCCAGCAGGCGCTGCAGTACGCCCGCTTCCGGCACGAGGACTCCGACCTGGTGCGCGGCGTGCGCCAGCAGGAGGTCATTCGCGCCACCAAGCAGCAGGCCGGCGTCACGGGGCTGATCAACCAGCGAGGCCGCCTGGAGGACATATTCGGCAGGTACACGACCTCCGACGCCGCGCTCAAGGACTCCAAGGCGATCATCGGGCTGGCCAAGCTTGCGGTGTTCAGCGCCGGCCAGCCGATCCGCGAGGTGCACTTCGAGGGCAAGGTGGGGATCACCTCGGGCGACGAGGCCGCCGGGGTCCCGAGCTTCGTGACGGCGCCCGACCGCACCGTCAAGAAGCTCGTGCAGCAGTTTTTGGGCACGGAGGCCAGCAAGGGCGTCAAGGGCACGCTCGACCCCAAGGGCCGGGGCAAGAGGCGCAAGGGGCGGGCTGGTGGCGGCCTGGAGAAGGCCCCCGGGCCCGGCAAGGACCAGGCCCTCCAGGCCATCCAGCAGGGCGCGGGGGGCCAGCTGCCGGTCTACTACCCGACGATGCGGCTGAAGGCCTCGCTGTTCGCCGGGCCGCCCCGCTACTACAAGATCAAGACCCCGTCGGGCCGTCGCGAGAAGAGCTACCGGATGGTGATCAAGCGCAGTCGGGTGGGCGAGTACTACGGCGTGCAGGGCACCACGTGGCGCAAGCCGCCGCTGCTCGAAGGGGGCTTTGACCGGGTCAAGGCCGGCCGCCGCACCTTCGAGCTCCACTACGACGGCGATCGCGTGAAGCTCGTGGCCTGGCGCACCCGCCAGGCTGTCTACTGGGTGTCGAACACGCTGCTCCAGAGCCTCAGCAAGGATCAGATGCTCTCGATCGCCCGCAGCGCCCGCCTGCCCTAGCGGCGGCGGGCCCGGACTCACCGCTAGCCTCTCCCGCTTCATGAGCGCCCACAAGGAACCCGTCGGAGTGATCGGGGTCGGTTGGGTCGGCCTCTGCACGGCCGTCTGCTTCGCCGAGCTGGGCCACGAGGTCTACGCGCGCGACATCGTCCCCGACAAGGTGGACTCCCTCGCGGGCGGGGAGGTCACCATCCACGAGCCCGGGTTGCCGGAGCTGCTTGCCCGCAACATCGAGCGCCTGCACTTCACCATCGACGTGGCCCGGGTGCTGGACAACGCCGGGCTGCTGTTCTGCTGCGTGGACACCCCGCCCACCTACTCGGGCGACGCCGACCTCTCGCGCGTGGAGTCGGTGCTGGCCGAGCTGGGGGACAGCACGGAGCACGCGATTGTGATGAAGAGCACCGTGCCGGTCGGCACCGGCCGCTCGATCGCCCGCCGGGCGCCGCACCTGGGCTATGTCTCGAACCCGGAGTTCCTCAAGGAGGGCACGGCGGTCAAGGACTTCATGCACCCCGACCGGGTTGTCGTAGGGGCCGAGCCCGGCTCCTCCGGGTTCGCCGGGCGGGTGGCCGCCCTCTACGAGCCACTCGGCACCCCGGTGGTGAAGACCGACGTGGCCAGCGCCGAGATGATCAAGCTGGCCTCCAACGCCTTCCTGGCCACCAAGATCTCGTTCATCAACGAGATCGCCAACGTGTCGGAGGAGCTTGGCGCCGACGTGAAAGAGGTGGCGCGGGGGATGGGCCTGGACGATCGCATCGGCCCCAAGTTCCTGAACGCCGGCGTGGGCTTCGGGGGCAGCTGCTTTCCCAAGGATGTCTCTGCCCTCAAGCAGCTGGCCGGCAACTCCGGCTACCACTTTCAGCTGCTCACCGCGGTCATCGAGGTCAACGAGCTCCAGAAGCGGCGCACGATCGGCAAGCTGCAGAAGCACCTGGGCTCCCTCGAGGACAAGGAGATCGCCCTGCTGGGCGTGGCCTTCAAGCCCGACACCGACGACGTGCGCGAGGCCACCAGCCTGGTGCTCGCCGCCCGCCTGGCCGGGGAGGGCGCCAACGTACGCGTCTTCGACCCGGTGGCCAGCGCCAACGCCGACGGCAAGCTGGGCGGGGCCACGGTCTGCGCCTCGGCCATGGAAGCGCTCACGGGCGCCGACGCCGCGGTGCTCGTGACCGAGTGGCCCGAGTTCGCCGAGCTGGACTGGGGCGGCGAGGTCAAGTCCGCCATGGCCCAGGCGGTGCTGGTCGACGGGCGCAACTTCCTGGACCGCGAGGCCCTGCGCGAAGCGGGCTTCGACTACGAGGGCATCGGCCGCTAGCAGCATGCAGGCGCTGGTCCTCGCGGGGGGAGAGGGCACGCGCCTGCGCCCGCTCACCCGCACCACCCCCAAGCCGGTGCTGCCGCTGGCCGGGCGCCCGTTCCTCTCCTTCATGCTCGACTGGCTCAAGGGTCACGGCGTGACCGAGGTGATCCTCTCCTGCGGCTTTAAGTCCGACGGTGTACGCGACGTGATCGGCGACGTCTATGGCGGGATGCGCCTGCGCTACGCGATCGAGGAGGAGCCCCTGGGCACCGCGGGCCCGACTCGCCTGGCGCTGGACGAGGGGCTGTTGCACGACACGCTGTTCGTGTTAAACGGCGACGTGCTCAACGACATGGACCTGACCGCCCAGCTGGCCTGGCACGCCCAGGCCGGCGCTCGCGCCACGCTGGCCTTGATCGAGGTGCAGGAGACCGCCGGCTACGGCGTGGTCCCGACCACCGGAGAAGGCGAGGTGGAGGCCTTCCTCGAGAAGTCCGGCGGCCCGGCGCCCACCAACCGGATCAACGCCGGGGCCTACGTGATCGAGCGCGAGGTGATCGAGCAGCTCGTGCCCTGCGGTCGCGCCGTCTCCTTCGAGCGCGAGGTCTTCCCGGCGCTGGTGGGGCACGGTCTCTACGGCTTCCCGGCCAAGGGCTACTGGATCGACATCGGCACCCCCGACCGTTACCTCGAGGCCACCTGGGACCTGCTGGCCGGGCACCCGGGCTCGAGCCTCCCCGCCCGCGACGAGACCGGCTCGCTGATCGCGCCCGGCTGCCTGACGGCAGGCGCCCACATCGGCCCGCAGTCCGTGCTGGGCAGCCACTGCTCGGTGGGCAGCGACACCACCGTCGAGCGCTCCGTGCTGCACGACGGGGTGGTGGTCGGCGAGGACTGCGTGCTGCGCGAGTGCGTGCTGGCCGAAGGCGTGCGGGTGGGCGCCGGCGCGCGGATAGAAGCGGGGGCGATGGTGGGGGCGGGGGCCACGATCGCCGACGGAGCGGTTGTCCCCGCGGGCGCCCGCGTCGAGCCCGAGGAGACCTTCCCGGCATGAGCATGCTCGAGGACGTGCACGCCCAGCCGCACCAGATCGGCGACGCGCTGTGGCGGGTAGAGGCGGCGGGCGTGCCGCGGCGCGACCTTCCCGGTGGCCTAGTGGTGTGCGGCATGGGGGGCTCGGCAATCGGCGGAGACCTGGCGGCGGGGGCCATAGGCCCGCGGGCGCTGCGCCCGATCCGGACCGTGCGCGGCTACCTGCCGGAGCCATGGCTCGGCCCCGGCACATTGGTGCTGTGCGCCAGCTACTCGGGGGCCACCGATGAGACGCTGGCGTGTTTCGACGCCGCCGGCGAGGCGGGCGCCGAGCGCGTCGTCCTGACCACCGGCGAACGGCTTGCCGAGAAGGCCCGGGAGCATGGGGTGCCGGTGATTGGTGTGTCGTCGGGCATGCAGCCCCGCGCCGCGGTGATTTACATTACCGTGGCCGCGCTGCAGTGCGCGGC
>JBPCNQ010000115.1:0-3889 GCA_051001095.1 Thermoleophilaceae bacterium | reverse complement strand
ACATCCAGATCCAGAACCCGCACGTCACCGTGGCCCACGAGGCCGTCGTGGGCAAGATCTCCGACGAGCAGCTCTTCTACCTGCAGTCGCGCGGGCTGTCCGAGGAAGAGGCCGCCGGGATGATCGTCAACGGATTCATCGAGCCGGTCACCAAGGAGCTGCCGATGGAGTACGCGCTGGAGCTCAACCAGCTCATCCAGCACGAGATGGCCGGCAGCGTCGGCTAGGCGGCGGCAAGCCTTCGTATAGCGGCGTCATCGGGGGCCGGGTCGTGCACAGCACTGACCCGGCCCCTCTTGCTTGCGCTACGTGACCGGCGTGGCGCAGTTGCGCTTCCGTGATATCTGTGCTCGCACAGCCGGGCGGCGAGTCCATAGCCCGACCCGGTGAGCGGACCCACCGGCATGGACGACTGGGTGGCCCGCTGCGCGGAGGAGATCGCGGGTCGGGCGCCGCGCGAGCTCGAGGCCCTGGTGGCCGTCTCCTCCCCTTCGGGCGACACGCATGGCGCCGAAGAGGCGGCCGCGGTGTGCGCCGCACTCGCGCCCCACGGCGCGGAAGTCGAACGGATCCGGTGCTCCTCACCCGGCCACGCGCCTGATCTGCTTCTCCGACTGCCTGGCCAGGGCCGTGGTCGCGTGCTCGCCCTCGGCCACCTGGACACGGTGATCGCCCACGCCGAGCACCGCCCGCTCGCTCTCGAGAGCGGTCGCTACGTGGGCTCCGGCTCGATCGACATGAAGGGCGGCGTGGTCCTGGCCCTTGGCCTCCTGCGCGCGCTGGCCGAGCGGCGCGAGGACTTCGAGGAGGTCGCGCTGCTGCTGGTGTGCGACGAGGAGTGGCGGCGCGTGCCCTTCGCCCACGCCGAGCGCTTCGCCGGCTGGAACGCGTGTCTGTGCTTCGAGGCCGGCGAGCGCACCGCCGAGGGCGAGGACGCCGTGATCGTCCGGCGCAAGGCGGCGGGAACCCTGCGGGTGACCGCCCGAGGCCGGGCCGCCCACGCCGGATCGGCGCCGGGGAAGGGACGGAGTGCGCGGCTGTCCTTGGCCCGGGCCGCTGAGCACGTGGCGGCCCAGCACGACCCCACCGGACCTGACCGGCTCACCGTCGTGCCGACCATCCTGCGCTCCGGAGAGGCGCTGAACGTGGTGCCGGCCGCCGGCGAGCTGACAGTCGACATACGCGCCGACTCCCGGGCGCCGATCGAGGCCCTGATCGCGGGAGTGCCATCCCAACTCGACGGAGTCGCCCTGACCTCCGAGTCGGTGCGGCTGTGGCCGGGGATGCAGACCGCCGAGGCCACCGCGCCGCTGCTGGCCGAGGCCTCGGAGATGCTCGGCCGCCCGGTGGCTGGCCACGGCCGCGGAGGGGCCAGCGATGCGAGCCATCTTGCGACGACCATCGGGCGCACCGTCGACGGCCTGGGACCGCGAGGCGGGGACGCGCACCATCCGGACGAGTACCTGCTGGCCGAGTCGCTGGGACCGCGGGCCCAGGTGGCCCTCGTCTTTGCCTTGGCGGCCCTGAGCGCGGCCTGAGCACGCGGGGGAGAACGCCGATCTGAACCTTCCAGGGGCGGGGCCGCGAACACCGGGGCAGCAAACCCGTCCCACCACACAAAGGAGCAACGGCATGAAGCGTTCCTGCGCCTTCCGTCGCCCGCGATGACAGTGGCCCTGCTGGCCCTGTTCGCGGCGCTGGCCGGCACCTCATACGCCGCGGTGACAATCACCGGCGCCAATGTGAAGAACAGCTCGTTGACCGGATCGGACGTCAGAAACGGCTCGCTCACCGGATCGGACGTCAAGTACCGGTCGCTCACGGGTTCAGACGTCAAGGACGGCGCGCTGGCCTCCCGCGACATAAAGGCCGGCTCGCTGACCGCCGACCGCTTCGGCCCCGGTCAGCTGCCCAAGGGGGACAAGGGCGAGAAGGGCGATCCTGGCCGTACCCGCTGGGTGCTTGTGAACGCCGCCGGACAGATCGAGGCGCAGTCTGGTGGCTTCGAAGTGGAGTCCGGCTACGTCGCCAACCCGCCTGGGGCAGCGGGCAACGTGTACATCGACTCGGGTGAGGATCTGAGCGACAACGGCATCGTGGCGACGGTGGCGCTGCAGAACCAGGTGGACCAGAACGGGGACGGGGTAACCAGCGGTCGTGCTCCGGGCGCTGACAGCAACCCGGAGTTCTCCGGCGAGATCGCGGCCACCCGCTGCGCGATCCCCGGCGTGGTCACGTGCGCCCCTCCGGGCACCAACACCAACGAGTACTTCGTGGTGAGCCCGCGCAACAGCGACGGCACGGTGACGGGCACGGACACCGGCGCCGGACCCCACAAGCGCTTCTACGTGGTGATCACCGACTAGCCCGCGGACGACACGAACGAGGCAGTGGAGGGCGCCCGCGGGCGCCCTCCGCCGTCTGCCCCGGGGGGACAACCCCAGCGCGCCCGAGAGGCGCTACGGGCCTGGGGGCGCTCCGCCACCGGGCGGGGGTCCAAAGCCCCGACCGGGCCCGCGGCCACCGGGCGGGGGACCGCCGGGCGGCCCCCGATGCCCACGGCGCCCGTCCATGCCCATCGGGCCTTTGGGCAGCGCCGCCTTCACCCGGGACTCGGGAATGCCGAGCTTGTCGGCCAGCTTCTTGGCGAACTGTGCCCGCCGCTCGTCACGGGAGCCTCGGAGCTTGGTGAGTGCGGCCTCGACCTTGTCGGCGCTCCCACCGAGAGCCTTGGCCAGATCCGCCGCGAAGGGGCCGTCGGGGCCTCTTCCCCCGCGGGCGCCGGGCGCGCGGTGGGGCCGCGCGTCGCGCAGCGCAGAGCGGAGCTTGGGCTTGCCGATCCCGAGCTCCTCGGCCGCCTTCGTGAGCGCCGCGCGCCGGTCGCCGGGCGCTCGGTCAACCGGCCCCGAGCCGCGACGATCGCCGCGTCCCGGGCCAAGCTTCTCCAGCGCCGCGCGCACCTTGGCCTCCGGCAAATCCAGCGACTTAGCCACCGCGGCGAGGAAGCCTTCGCGCCGCTTGCCGCGATCGTCGTGGCGAGCGGCGCGCAGCTTCTTCAGCGCTTCGCGCACTCGCTGCTCGGGCAGGCCCAGGGCGGCGGCCAGCTCCTTGGCCGGACCGCCGTCCGCCCGTCGCTGAGCGCGGATCCCCTCGAGCGCCTGTGCCAGCTTGGCGGGGTCGACCTTCAGCCGTGACGCCAGCCCGTCGACCCCGCAGTCTCGCCGGCTCGCCGAGCTCGAGGTCTTGGTCGCGGCCGCCTTCGCCGGATCGGCGGAGGCCGCGCCGTCGCCTGTCTGAGTGCCCAGGGCGTAAGCCCCGGAGGCCAGCACTACGGCGCTGCCGAGCGCGGCTGAGACCTTCTTTGTCTTCGGAGTCATGAGCAAGACCATGGCCGGTGTGCGTGTGAGAAACCTAAGAAGGCGGGTAGCGGACCAGGATGGAGCTTCACGTGGAGAGCGACGTGCTCAGCAGCGCCGGACGAGCGGCCCACGAGCTGGGGGTGGCGGCCCTGATCGGCGGGAACCTGTTCGCCCGCGTGGCCATGCATCCCGCGCTGGGCGACATCAGCGACGAGCGCGAGCGCGGAGCGGTGCTCAACCGCGCCTGGCGGCGCTACGGGGCCGTGAACAGCGCCGCGCTGGGCGCGGGGGGGATCGGATGGGCGGGCGCCCGGGCGGGCGAGACGCGTCCCGCGTTGCTGTCCGGGGCCGAGCGCCGGCTGGCCTCGGCCAAGGACGTGGCCGTGCTGGCCACGGCGGTGACCGGCGTGGCCCGCGCCATCGCAAGAGGGAGCTTCGCCCACTGCTCTCCAGGCAGAGCCATGCCGATGCACGACGGCGACAAACCGGTCCGAGGCACACCACCCAACACCGCGCGCCTCCAACAGGCA
>JBPCNQ010000114.1:0-3805 GCA_051001095.1 Thermoleophilaceae bacterium | reverse complement strand
GCCTTTCCTGGCACCGCGTGGTGCGCGCCGACGGCAGCCTGGCCAAGGGGGAGCGCCAGCGCGCGCTTCTGGACGCCGAGGGGGTGCCCTTTCGCGGCGCGCGGGTGGACATGCGCGAGGCCTGGGTGCCGGTCGAGGGCTAGGCTGAGGGCGCGCCGGGAGTAGGCCTTGCCACTCACCACTCACTGACTACTGCGACTCAATGCCCGCCTCGTTCATCGCCCTGCACTGCCGCACCTCGGACCGGATGCCCGCCGCCGAGCGGGGCGTCAGCGAGCTCGAGATCCTGGTGGCCAAGCGTCTGGGGCGCTCGCCGCGGACGATCGGACGCTTCGAGGGGGCGCGCGAGGCTTCCTGGGAAGAAGACCTGAGCGACTCGCGCGGCTGCCTGCTGGAGGCCGGCGGCCAGGTCGAGGACGCGCTCACGGGCGCAACCTGCCGATCCTGCTGGCCGCCGAGTGCTCGATCGGGCTGACCACGCTCCCCGCCGTGCACCGCCAGACCCGATCCCGTTCCCGCTCCGGAGGACCCGAATGACTAGAGCCAAGCCCCGCGAGCAAGCCCCACCGCTGCAGGTCGACACCTTGAACGAGGGGCGGTGGGACCTCGCCGACAGCCACCCGCAGCGGTTCTCCCTGGTCGTCTTCTACCGCGGGCTGCACTGCCCTGTGTGTCGCGGCTACCTACGCGAGCTGGATCGCAACGTGGAGGCCTTGGGCGAGCGCGGCGTCGAGGTCATCGCGATCAGCGGCGACACGCCTGACCGGGCCGAGGAGGCCTGCCGGGAGTGGAAGCTCGAGCGCCTCAACGTGGGCCACGGCCAGAGCGTCGAGGCCATGCGTAAATGGGGCCTGTTCGTCTCGCGGGGGATCAAGGACGACGAGCCGGAGCAGTTCGGCGAGCCGGGCCTGTTCCTCGTCGAAGCGGACGGGTCGCTCTTCTACGAGGCGATCAACTCCATGCCGTTTGGGCGACCACCGATTGCGGAGATCCTCGACGGGATCGACTTCGTCACAGACAACGACTATCCCGCGCGCGGCGAAGCCTGACCCGCCGGGGGTGCGCGATCGCTTCCTACACCAGCTGCGCTCGTCGCTGGCTTCGGCCGCGGTGCCGTACGGCTACACGCTCACGATCTTCGCCTCAGGGGCGATCACCGGCGACCTTCTCGGATCGCCCCACGCGCCGCAGGTGCTGATCTTCGTGGCGGGGGCCGTGGCGGCTTTCACGAGCCTGGAGGCCGTCGTCCACCGCTCCGGGCTGGTGGTCAGGCACGCGCCCGACGCGCACTCCACCGCGATCTGGGGCCACGCGCACCTGCTCGCGGCCGGGCTCGCCATCGGAGCCGTCTGGCTCGCCGACGGCCTGCTCGCCGGATCCGCGCTGGCGTGGCCCGTGGCCGGCTTCTTGTCCACGGGGCTCTACCTGGTGCTGGCCACCGTTCAGGCCATCGCCGCCCAGGGGCGCGGAAGGTGATGGGCGACGCCCGCAGACGGACACGGCACTGCGAGCGATGACCCAGGTCATGGCACTCGACTGGTCGGGCCGGAAGAAGGGCGCTGCGGAGGCAATCTGGATCGCCCTTGTTGTCGGTGGCCGCCTCGTCGAGCTGGAGAACGGCCGCGACCGGCCCGAGGCCGTGACTGCAGTCATCGCACAGGGGCAAGCGGAGCCGGAGACCGTGGTGGGCTTCGACTTCGCGTTCTCCTTTCCGCGGTGGTACTGCCAGCAAGAGGGCTGGACATCTGGGGTCGAGGTCTGGCGCAGCATCCGTGACGGCGCCGAGCAGATCCTGGCCGATCCCGAGCCGCCGTTCTGGGGTCGGAAGGACACCACTGCCCAGAAGCTCGGCGACCCTTTCCGCGAAACCGATGAGGCCGTTGCCGGGGCAGCGAAGAGCGTCTTCCAGATCGGTGGCGCAGGCGCCGTGGGCACCGGATCGCTGCGGGGAATGGGCTACTTGGCCGAGCTCGCCGAGGCCGGCTTCTCTATCTGGCCGTTCTATCCCCCGCGCTGGCCGCTCGCCGTCGAGATCTACCCACGGTTGTTCCTGCCCCCCGATGTCGTCAAGAGCCGCCACCGGAGCCGTCGTGCGCACCTCGCGAGTCGCTTCCTCGACCAGAACCCGGTCCTCCGCGAGCGCGCCGCGGGATCGGAGGACGCCTTCGACGCGGCGGTGTCGGCGCTGGTCATGGCCCGAGAGCTCGAGGAGCTCGAGCAGCTGCGGGAGGTTCCACTCGACTCGGCTCAGCGGATCGAGGGCGAGATCTGGACACCCGGCCACTGCTGAGCCACGCCACCACAACATCTCCGTCCACTGCCGGCGGGGTCTCGCACGTAAGGTCGCAAAGCGGGCAATCGTCAGCACTGCGGCGGGCCAGCGATCGCCGGAAGGCCACGCCTCCGCCCGTAGCCAAGCCGGACTCGAGCGCGTCGTATAGCGCTGGCGCACGGGTGGATCGAGCCCTTTGAGGTCGCGGGCTGCGCGCGCCGTGAACTCGACCCGCCAGCCGCTCGGAGCCGTCAACCGAGGTCGCGACGGAGCTGCTCGAGGGGGACCGTCTCCCCTCGCTTGATCTCGGCCCTGGCCTCGCTCATTCCTTCCTCCTCCTCCAGGGTCAGCGGCTCGTCGCCCTCGGGCCTTTGTCGAGGAACTCAGTGAGGGCATCAGGGCGCCCGCGCTCGTCGAGATAGCGCAGGGCTTCCTGCGCTTCCTCCTCCGAGAGCTGCTCGACTGTCTGCCGGAGCCTCTCCTTCGCGGTCACACCGCAAAGGTACTGTCCCGGGTGGCTTCGGATCGGTTGCCCGACGTGATGGCGGCGCTTCCACCGGGTAGACGGACGACATGGACGTTGCCATCGCCGGCGGTCACGGCAAGATCGCGCTTCTGGTCTCACGCCTACTCGTCGAACGGGCGGACAGTGTGCGTGGCCTGATTCGCAACCCCGAACACGCCGCCGACCTGGACCAGCTCGGTGCCGAGCCGGTGATATGTGACATGGAGGCCGAGGCGGATCTGCGGTCCTTCGTGGAGGGGGCCGACGCCGTGGTGTTCGCCGTCGGCGCGGGCCCCGACAGCGCCCCCGAGCGCAAGCGGTCGGTCGACCTCGGCGCCGCGGTCAAGCTGATGGACGCCGGAGTCAGGCGCTACGTGATGGTCAGTGCGATCGGCGCGGGCGACCCCGTGGGCGCGGCGGAGTCCATGGGCCCTATCTGGAGGCCAAGGCCGAGGCCGACCAGACGCTTCAGGGCAGCGGGCTCGACTTCACGATCGTGCGTCCCGGACGCCTCACGGACGCCAAGGCGACGGGTCACGTGGCGGCCGGCTCCGATGTCGAGCGCGGCGACGTCCCGCGAGCCGACGTCGCACTGGCCCTCGTAGCCGTCCCGGACACCGCGACCACGGTGGGCAGGACGTTCAACCTGGTCTCCGGGCCGGACCCGGTGGACCGGGCCATAGCGGCCCTGTAGCGCGTGCGGCTGACCGACCCGCGCTCGCGAACGGTGCTGGAGCGCGTGCGCCGGATCCCCGAGGGCCGGGTCACGACCTACGGCGACCTCCTGCCGCGGCGCTCGCGCTACGCGGGCTCGGTGCTCGCCGCCGCGGGGAGGGGCGCAGACCGGGCGTTGGCCGGTCGAGCACCGGACCAGAACCTTGCCGGCCTTCCCTGGCACCGGGTGGTGCGCGCCGACGGCAGCCTGGCCAAGGGGGAGCGCCAGCGCGCGCTTCTGGACGCCGAGGGGGTGCCCTTTCGCGGCGCGCGGGTGGACATGCGCGAGGCCTGGGTCCCTGCCGAGGGCTAGG
>JBPCNQ010000113.1:0-3997 GCA_051001095.1 Thermoleophilaceae bacterium | reverse complement strand
GACGCGAGCCTTCTTTGTCCGCTTGCCCCTCTCCCCGGTGGCCGCGGGGGCCGGGCGCGAGGTCTTCGACGTCCTCCGGCTCGTCCTCATCGGGGTCGAAGTGCTCGGGGTCGTTCTCGATGTCCGGATATCCGGGCTCGGGCTCCTCCTCGGTCTCCTCGACCGGTCCGCCGGCGCGAAGCTGCTCCGAGCCGCTCAGCGGCACCGGGGTGATCGGATCGGGGCCGTTCACCAGGGTCTCGCGCTCGAGCTCGTCGGCCACGTCGTCGGCGATCGGGTCAGCGCCGGGCCGGTGCTCGGGACTGGACGCAGGACCGTTGCCCTGCCCCTGGGCCTTTCGACGCGCTTGGCGCTCCTTGGCCTTCTGACGATTCCTGGCCATCTAGTGCTCACTCCTGGAAGTACTGGCCCGCTTTGGCGAGCGACTGGGCGTGACTGGCAAGTCCGAGAGCGCAGCCAATGCCAAAGCATTGGCGAGCATCGCGGGCGACGCCAGGCGCGTCCAGGCGCCGCCAAACGGGTCAGGACTGACAGGAGGGAGCACCACTCAGCTACCCCGTCAGCGGGTCTCCTTGTGCGGTGTGTGGCGCCCGCACCAGCGGCAGTACTTGCGCAGCTCGATCCGGTCCGGGTTGTTGCGCTTGGACTTCTGAGTTTGGTAGTTGCGCCGCTTGCACTCCTGGCACTCCAGGGTGGCGGCGATTCGTACGTCTCCGCGAGCCATGGCTCCTCGACTCCTCGCAGGTAAGGAATGTGGCCGGACAAACGAAAACCCCGCCGGCCGCAGGGTTCGGTGGACAGGATAGCGCGCCGTGAGAGCCTCGGGGCGGCGCTCGCCCGACGGGTCAATCGGGGCTGCGCCTCTCCCGCACAGAAGCTTCTACCAGCATAAACTGGCGCGCCGGATGTCCTCCCCCGCCGCTTCGCCGCGCCGCCTGCCCAGGGCCGAGCGCGAGCGCCAGCCGGCTCAGCCGGTGACCGCGTCGGGCTCGCGCGGCCCGAGCCGATCGTGCAACCGGCGAAGCGGCCGCGGCGACCACCAGTTCCAGGGTCCGAGCAGCACCATCAGCGAGGGCACCAGCAGGGCGCGGACGACGAAGGCGTCGATCAGCACCCCCAGCGCGGCGCCCACCCCGATCTGCTTGATGAACAGCACCTCGGAGGTCACGAACGCCCCGATCGCCACGGCCAGCAGGACCGCCGCGGCGGTGACCACGCTGCCGGTGCGCCCCACACCGGCCGCCACCGCCTCCCGGTCGCCCAAACCGGAATCCCGCGCCTCCTTGATGCGGCCCAGCAGGAACACCCCGTAGTCGGTGGAGAGGGCGAACACCAGGGTGGCGGTGACCAGGAAGTCGGTGGGCTCGATGCCGCTATTGGCCCGATAGCCCAGCAGACCTTCCAAGCGTCCGTCCTGGAAGATCAGGGTGAGCATCCCGAGCGTCGCCCCGACCGTCAGCACGTTCATCACCAGCGCCTTGAGCGGCAGGACCACCGAGCCGGTCATCACCCACAGCACCACGAAGGTGAAGACGGCGAGCAGCGCGGCCGACAGAACCAGACGCGAGCCGATCGCCTCCTGCTGGTCGATGAACTTCGCGGCCTCGCCGCCGACGAGCACGGGAAGCGGCCCCGCGTCACCGCGGATGGCCTGCACGGCACCGCGCGCCGGCTGGGCCGCGGCGCCGCCGCGGGCGATCGCGGCGATCTGCCAGGTGGACCGGTCCAGGCGCCTGGGCGCCTCCACCGCGGCGACGCCCGGCAGCTTGGCCACCCGCCCGGCCAGCGCCCGCACCTGGGGAGCGGCGGGCAGACCGGCCTTGACCGCGATCAACACCGGACTCGAGTCCTGGCGCGGGAAGTCGCGGGCCAGGGCGTCGCCCACGGTCCTGGCGCTCAGCCCCTCGGGCACCGAGCTGATGTCCACCGGCGTCCACTGGGCCCGTAGCGCGGGCAGCGCCAGGGCCACCATCAGGGCCGCTGTGACCACGGCCACCAGGCCCGGCCGCACCATCACGCGCCGGGCCACCCGGTACCAGCGGTCGTGCGCGCCGCTCCCGCGTTCGCGGGCCTTGAGCTTGACGTTCCACAAGGCGAAGAACGCCGGCGCCAGCAGGCACGAAGCGGCCGCCGCCACGAGCGCCACGCCAGCGCCGCCGACGGCCATCGACTGGAGGAAGTTGAGCGGGAAGACCAGCAGCGTGGCCAGCGCCGCGGCGACGGTCAGGGCGCTGAAGATCACGGTGCGGCCGGCCGTGGCCATCGTGTCGCGCACCGCCTGCGCGCCCGGGCCGCTGCGCTCGAGCTCCTCGCGGTAGCGGCTGAGCAGGAACAGCGTGTAGTCGATCGCCAGGCCCAGACCGACCCCGATCACGAGATTCACGCAGAAGATCGACAGGGAGTGGAGCTCGTTGACCACCCTGAGCAGCACGAACGTTGTGAAGATCGTCGCCACGCCCACGGTGAGGGGCAGGGTGGCCGCCCGAAAGCCGCGGAAGAAGAAGAACGACAGCAGGATGAGCAACGGGAAGGCCATCGATTCGGCGCGCCCGAGGTCGGTCGATATCTGTCCCCCGAGTTGGTCGTCGGCAAAGATCCTCCCGCCGAGCGTCACGCCCTTCTTGTCGCCGAAGCGTTGGTCGAGCTCGGACGCCACCGCGCTGTCGTCGGCCGAGGCCTTCAGCGTGACGGCGAGGTAGGTGCTTCGCCCGTCGCGCGACACGAAGCGGGGATCGCGGCTTCCGGTCGCGGAGGCCACCGAAGCCACGCCGGGCACGCGGGCCAGCCCGCGGCTCAGCTTCGCCACCCGTGCCTTACCCGTGCCCGAGCGCACGGGCCCGCCCGGGCGCAGCAGCACTATCGCCTGGGCCGACGACCCCTTGCCGGTGGCGGCCTCCACTCGCTTGACGGCGAGGGTGGAGTCGGCGCCGGCATCGGCGAACCCGCCGCCCGACTCCAGCAGGCCGAACACGGGCCCGCCGTAGGCCGCCGCCAAGACCACGAACAGAGCGGCGGCGGCCAGGAAGCGGCGCGGACGGGCAGCGATTCTCTGGGTGAGCGAGGCAAGAATGGTCGACCTTTGGTCTCGTTGGGGTTTACGATTGTCAACCTACAGGTGTACATTTACGTTTGTCAACCTGCGCTGTAGGTTGGACGGGTGCCTCCCGCCGGACCATCCTCCGCCGTCCCCGCCGCCCGCAATCCGCGCGGCCACGGCGACCGGCTGCGCAAGCGCCTGCTGGACGCCGCGGTGGAGCTGGTTGGCGAGCGGGGGGACGCGTCGCGCCTCTCGGTGCGGGCGGTCACCCGGCGCGCGGGCGTGTCCCCCACCGCTCTGTACCTGCACTTCGACAGCCACGAAGAGCTCCTGCAGGCACTGACCGAGCGGGGCTTCTCCGAGTTCCGCGAGGCCCTGCGTGGAGCCGCCGGCCAGGGGAGCGACGCGGCCGAGCGGCTTTTCCACGCGGGCCGGGCGTACGTGCGCTTCGCCGTCGAGCAGCCCGCGCTCTACGCGGTGATCTTCGGGACCCGGAGGCTCGCCCCTCCGGTGGCCGGGCATCCGCCGCCGCCCAAGCCCCCGGCGGCCTACGAGTCCTTTGACGACCTCGTGATCTTGATCGAGGGGTACCTCGGTCCCTCACGCGCCGAGGAAGCCGATTCCCGTGCCCTCGCGCGGGGGATCTGGACCGGACTACACGGCTATGTGACGCTGCGCCAGGCCCGCCCGCTGGTCGACTGGGAGGACGAGGAGCAGTTCGTCACCGCGCTCGGTGAGGCCTGGCTCGGGCCCCCCGGCGATTAGTCTGGCGCGACCACGACCCGGGAGGGAGCTCGTATGGCCAACATCAGGGGTACCGCAAGCGAGGAGATCGACGCTCCATTGTCGGAGGTCTGGGCCGTGGTGGCAGACACCGAGTCCGCCCCCAACTGGCAGGGCGGCATGGACAAGTTAGACGTGGTGGAGCGCGATGCCGAGGGCCGCCCCGAGATCGCGGAG
>JBPCNQ010000112.1:0-17125 GCA_051001095.1 Thermoleophilaceae bacterium | reverse complement strand
GCCTCCTATCTCATGTACCCGGCGGTGTTCGCTGAGTTCGCCGACTTTCAGCGGCGGTTCGGCGACGTGAGCGTGCTTCCGACGCCCGCCTTCTTCTGGGGTATGCGCCCGGACGAGGAGCTCACCGTCCATATCGAGCGCGGCAAGACGTTCTTCATACGCTTCCTCGCGCTGGGCGAGCACGACAGCAAGGGCTACCGCTCGATCTACTTCGAGCTGAACGGCCAGCCGCGCGAGGTGAAGGTGCGGGACCAGAGCATGGAGCCCGCCGCGGCCCGGCCCAAGGCCGACGAGGCGGATCCCGGACAGGTCGCGGCCCCCGTGCCGGGCATGGTCAGCTCGCTCTCGGTCGCTGAGGGCGAGCGGGTCGAGAAGGGCGGCCTGCTGGTCTCCATCGAGGCGATGAAGATGGAGCTCGAGGTGTGCGCCGAGATCGACGGCGTGGTCGAGAAGGTCGTGGCCGCGGCGGGGACGCACGTGGATGCCGGGGACCTCCTGCTCGTCGTGCAGGCGCCGGAGGGCACCGACGACTGATCCTGGGACGTCTGTCCGATCCCGACCCCCGCGGGGGCGAGGGCCGGCGGCTTGTCCCTACCGCACCACGCTGAGCACGCCTAGCGCCACCACCGAGATGGCAACCAGGGCTATGACCAGCGCCGTCGCCGCCGAGGTGCCGCGGCCGATTCGGTAGCTCCCCATGACGTCCGGGTCGCGGCTGAGGGCTCGTAGGAACGGCAGGATGGCCAGCAGCAGCACCGCGTTGAGGGCCTGGGAGAGGAAGAGGATGGGGATGAGGGGTGCACCCGGGATGAGCACGAGCGTGACGGCGACCAACGCGCAGGTCCCGAAGGCGCCGTAGAACAGCGGCGCTTCACGGAGCCCGTCGTTGAGATCGCATGGCTTGTCCAGCGCTTCGGCGACCGAATAGGCGGTCGAGAGCGGCACGATCGCGGCTGCCAGGAGAGCGGCGCCGACGAGCCCCAGGCCGAAGAGGACCGTGGCCGCGCTGCCGGCCAGCGGACGCAGTGCGACCGCCGCGTCACGGGCGTCGTGAATGTGCTGTCCGTGGGCGTGCAGAGTCGCCGCGCAGGAGATGACGATGAAGGCGCCGATGACGCCCGTGAGCACGGCTCCGCTGATCACGTCGACGCGCTCGTAGCGCAGGTCCTTTACCGATAGCCGCTTATCGACGGCATAGGACTGGATGAAGGCGAGCCCCCAAGGCGCGAGCGTCGTTCCGATGGTGGCCACGGTGACGAGCACCCCATTGCGGGTCAGCGGCATGCTGGGGATCACGAGGCCCTTGGCGGTGGCCCCCCAGTCGGGGTGGGCCAACGCGCCCGAGATGATGTAGGCGACGAAGATGGCGCTCAGCGCCAAGAGCACGTGCTCGACCCGCCGGAAGCTGCCCTTGAGCACCAGGACGCTGACGGCTACGGCGGCGAGCGGAACGCTGATGTACCGGCTCGTACCGGTCAGCACCTGCATGCCGGCAGCGACGCCGGCGAACTCCGCGCAGATGGTGCCCACGTTCGCGATGACGAGCGCCGTCAGCGCCACCTGGGTCCAGCGGCGCCCGTAGCGCTCGCGGACCAGGCGCATGAGGCCCTTGCCGGTGACCACGCCGGTACGGGTCGCCAGGTTGTGAAAGACGATCAGGGCGACCGTCGAGACCGTGAGCACCCACAGCAGCCGGTAGCCGTAGCCGGCGCCGAGGATGGAATAGGTCGTGATGCCGGCGGGGTCGTCGTCCGAGAGCCCGGCCAGCAGACCGGGCCGAGGACGGCCAGCAGGGCCAGCGCCCCGGCACGGCGCCCGCGCAACACCCCGAGCGCACGATGGGGACCACGTACGACGAGGTGGGGGCGGGGCATCTTGCGGTGGCGGCCGGGCTCGCGAGCTTGCTCTCCCGGGCCCGCCATCGGCTCGCAACGTACAGCGCGCTTGGTCATCAGCATCGCTTGCCGCACGGCCGAGGCCGACGCGCCGCCGCCACAGGTCGTGGCGCTACGGTGGCGTCGTGGCCCGCGACGTGCAGATTCTCGGCCCGATGATCCGCCTGGGTCAGCTGCTGAAGCTCTCAGGCGTGGCCGACAGCGGGAGCGACACCAAGGCGATCCTGGCTGGGGGCGAGGTGCGGGTCAACGACGAGCCCGAGAGCCGGCGCGGCCGGCAGCTGCACGAGGGCGACGTGGTGCAGGTGGGCCACGAGGCGCTGCGCGTGGCCACGCGGCCCTGACTCTCAGCCGTCCCGACTCAGGAGGGCCCGGCTGCTCGGGCCCTGGCCACCGCCGCCTCCGCGCCGTGGCGCCACACCTCGCCGTGGCCGGTGAGCACCGTCGTCGCGCCCGTCTCGGCCAGGGCGTCGAGTGAGGCCAGGTTGCGCTCGCTGTCGGCCGTGGCCGCCCTCGCCACGATCTTCGGACCCGTCTCGGCCGTGTAGGGATCGAGCATGACCACGGCGTCGCCGGCGATCACCGCGTCGCGGTCGGGCAGGTGAAGCGCGCAGTGGCCGAGGGTGTGGCCCGGGGTGAGCACCACCTTGGGCCTGCCGGGCACCGGCAGCTCGCCGTCGGTGTAGCGGTTGACCTCGGTGACCGGTGGCGGGAAGAAGGCACGGTTGCGGACCAGCGAGGCCACGATCGGGAGCGCCTTGGTCTGGGTGGCGAAGTAGTAGGACCGCGGGCGCTCGTGTGAGTACTGCATCGGGTGACGGGCCAGGGGAACGTCGTTCTCGTGCACCCATACGGGCACGCCCAGCTGGCGGCGCGCCTTCTCGGCGAAGCCGACGTGGTCGAAGTGGGCGTGGGTGAGCACCACCGCCTCGATCTGATCGAGACGCCGGCCCAGCTTTGGCAGAGCGGATTGAAGCGACTCCCAGGAGGTGGGCACGCCGGTGTCGACGATCGTGATCCGCTCGTCCTCCTCCAGCAGGTACCAGTTGGTGTAGGCGTCCTCTATTCGGTGGACGCCCTCGGCGACGTTGGCTTCGAGCATAGGTCTCTGGTTACCCAAGAGGGCTGACGGAAACCAGGACGAACTACGAAGGCGTGGATCGACAGCTGATCGTCTCCGCTTCGCTCGTGCGGGTTCAGGGGACGAGCTGCTTCTCCAGGGTCGCCCGCAGCCCCTCCGGGAGCCGGGTCGCCCGCTGGGCCGCGTAGTCGAAGGCCACGAGCCAGCCCCAGCCCTCCGCGGCCGTGCGCTCCTCCACGGTCATCACGAAGCCGACGCGGAAGGCCGAGCGGCGCACTTCGTCGATGGTGCAGCGCACCTCGACCTCCTCGTCGAACTGCACGGGGGAGCGATAGCTGATCTGGCACTCCGCGAATATCAGCCCGGGCGACCCGCTCCCGGGCTCGGAGGGGTCGTGCTCGGGCGCCAGGTCACGCAGGTAGGCGATCCGCGCCGTCTCGAAGTAGCGCAGGAACACCACGTTGTTGAGGTGACGCATGGCGTCGAGGTCGCCGAAGCGCACGCGCTCGCGATGTACGAAGGGCTCGGTCATCGCGCAAGCGTACGCACGTCTGCGCCAGCTTCGACGTAACTCCGCGTCTTTGTCGCCAGTCTGGACAGTAGGACGGAGAGATCTCGAGAAGGAGGCGGACATGGCAGAAGGCGACAGGCAGGGTTCAGAGACGACGGGAGGCACGCTCCCGGGAGAGGGCTCCGGCACGGGCCCGCTGGACAGCGGACGCGGGACGACGGCGATCGACGACGCGGTGGTCACCAAGGTGGCCGGCATCGCGGCCCGCGAGGTGCGCGGGGTGTTCGAGCTGGGTGGTGGAGCCGCACGGGCCTTCGGCAACGTCACGCAGCGAGTCGGCATCGGGGACGACCGAACCCAGGGCGTGTCGGTGGAGGTCGGTGAGACGGAGGCCGCTATCGACCTCACAGTCGTCGTCGAGTACGGCGAGTCGATTCCCCAGGTGGCCGAGCAGATCCGTGACAACGTGGTGACGCGCGTGGAGGGGATCACCGGGTTGTCGGTGACCGAGGTCAACGTGGCGGTGAACGACCTGCACTTCCCGGGCGACGACCGGCCCCAGCAGCCGGACGAGCCGCCCCGGGTCGCCTAGCTTCCCGTGCAGTTGCCGTCGGGCACCGCCCGCCCACCCGACCTGGCCGGCCCTCTACCGCCGTCGAACCGCATGCGGCTCGCAACGCTGGCGCTGAGCGCTGCTCTCGGCGTTGCGGGGGTCGTGTGCGGCCACGACGGTGGCGACGGCCGCTACGCCACCGCCGTGCCCGGGCTCGTGCTGCCCGGAGTCGTGGTGGCCGCACAGCGCGCCGGTCGCTACACCGTGGACCTCTACTTGACCGCGTCGCTGGTCCCGCTCAGGCCACTCGGCGACCGCGTTCGGGAGGCCGTCTCCGAGAGGGCCCGGTCGGGCGGGTTGGAGGCTGCGCTGGGGCCGGTCAGCGTGCGCTTCCTCTCGGTCGAGGAACGGCTGGACCGTTGATCGTCCTGCGTGCGCTGGTGCGGGTGCTCGGCCTACTGCTTGTGGTGGCGCTCGCGCTCATCGGGGCCGCTGTCGCCATCTTCTCCATACAGGGGGGGGATACGGGGCTCAGCATGCCCGTACTCGCGGACCTCGTCGGCCTTCCGCGGCTCGGCGCGAGTCTCGATGGGCTTCGAGCCGAACTTGAGGCGTCGGGCCCGATCGCGGTTCTCTCTGCGCTGGGTGGGCTGGCGGCCATCCTTCTCGGGGTGCTCCTCGTCTGCGGGGCGATCACTCCGAGGAGGCCACGCTCCTTCACGCTGGACGATGGCGGGGAGGGCAAGATTTCGGCTCGGCGCCGCCCTCTGAGTCAACTCGCGACCGCGCTCGCCCTGCGCGCCGGGGGAGTGACGAGCGCCAAGGTCCGCGCCCGCCCCGGCCGCCGGCGGGGAGGCGTCCTGAAAATCACGGCCGAGCGCACCCGCCGGTCATCGGACTCGGAGGTCCGTTCTGGGCTTCAAGACGCCGTGGCGCCGCTGGCCGGTGCCCTGGGGGCGAAGACCAGGGCCAAGACGAGCATCGCCGAGCGCGGCGCGAGGGTGCAGTAGTGCTTCGCCAGCGCCTGCGCAACCGGAGGTCGGGGCTGGCCTTCGCGGGACCGGCGGTCACCGTGCTGGCGTCGCTGGCGCTGATATGGGGTGGCGTGATCGTGCTCCTGCTCGCCCTCAAGGTGGGCGCGAGCTCCGTCCAGGCCATCACCGGCTACCGCTCGGCCTACGACTTCCTGCGAGGTCTAGGGCCGGACGACTTCGACTCCGCGACGCGCGCCATCCTGGCCGGCGCCGGCGTGCTGGCCTTCCTGGCGTTCGGCTACTTGGCGCTCAAGCTGGTGCCCCGCCCCTACACCGCGCGCCACGACCTGGATCTCTCCCGTGGCGAGCGAGGCGAGGTGACAGTCGATCCGCGCGCGATCGAGCGGCTCGCCGAGCTGGCAGCCGAGCGCCGCGCCGGGGTTAGCGCAGCGGCCGGCAGGTACGGGACGGACAGGCTCGCGGTCGACGTGACGCTGGGACGCCCGCGCGACGTCGGCGGGACCCTGCGAGGAGTGCGGGCGGCTGTGCGAGAAGCCCTGGAGCGCCACGGCCTTCCCGTCGTACCGGTCGACGTGACCCTCGACGGATACCAACCGAAGTCCCGAAGGGAGATCAATTGATGGATCAGAACCAGTTCTTCGCGCTGCTCGGGTTCGCCTTCGCGGCGGCTTGGACGGCATTCAGCTTCGGTTCGGCTGTCCTGTGCCTGCTCGCCGCCGGCTTGTTCTACCTGGCCACCTCGGTCGCCAGGGGCGAGATCGATCTGGGAGAGACCCAGGACCGCCTCAGCGGACACCCCCGTACCTCGCCACGATCACCGGCCCGCCCGCGAGTGAGGTAGGCAGGTGCCCTGACCGCCGGCGACCGCCGCCTCACGGGGCCGCGATACAGGGCACAAGCGTCTAACCCGCCCTCACATCACCCTCATGTGGCGCCTGACATGCTGCCGCGCTGATGAGCGACCAGATGCATCTGTGGGAAGCCGTGGTCCTGGGGATCGTGGAGGGGCTCACCGAGTTCCTGCCGATCTCCTCCACCGGCCACCTGACCATCCTCGAGAAGGTCATGGGCTTCAAGATCGACGATCCCGGCATCACCGCCTTCACCGCCATCATCCAGAGCGGGGCGGTGCTGGCCACCCTGCTGTACCTGCGCGCCGACCTGATCAGGATCATCACCGGCCTCGCTCGGGGAATCACCAGCCCCGGCGAGCGTGGTGGCCGCGACTTTCGCTTCGGCATCGCCATCATCCTCGGTTCGATCCCCATCGCGATCGTGGGCCTGGCCTTCAAGGACCAGATCGAGACCACGCTGCGCAGCCTCTGGTACGTGGGCATCGCACTGGTGGCATGGAGCGCGGCGATGTACTACGCCGACACGCGCGCGACCCAGACGCGCCACGAGAAAGACGTGAGCAGCAAGGACACGATCATCATCGGCATCATCCAGTGCCTGGCGCTGATCCCCGGCGTCTCGCGCTCGGGGGCGACGATGTCCGCGGGCCTGCTGCGCGGGCTGGACCGCGTGACTGTCACGCGACTCTCCTTCTTCCTGTCCATCCCCGCGCTGGGAGCGGCCACCCTGCTCGAGGTGGCGACGAAGTACGACCAGATCGCCGGCGGGGTCGGGTGGAGCGCCACCCTGCTGGCCACCGCGATCTCCTTCGTGGCCGCCTACGTGGCCGTCGGCTGGCTGTTGCGCTTCATCGCCGGACACACCTACTCGGTGTTCATCGCCTACCGGGTCGCCCTGGGCGTGCTGGTGATCGGGCTGGTGGCCACGGGAGCCCTGGACTCCACCTGACGGGGGCGCCGCGGGCAGGTGGCCACCGCGATCCAGTTGGTGTCCTCCCCGATCACGTGGGCCGACTTGGGCCGGGCGAAGGCGTGGACCTCCGCGGCGTCGCGCCAGCGCGGTAGAAACGTCAATTGCGGGTGGTCCTCGGTGGCGAGCACCCGGCGGCGCGGGCCCATCAGGTCCGGATTGGGATCGGAGGAGGGGGGATAGGCCAGCGCCTGAGCCGAGGGCAGGGACAGGTGAAGCTCCCAGGCCAGGGCGCCGGCGTTCCACGTGAGCTGCGAGAGAAGCGCCGCCGGCCTACAGCGCACCTCGGCCTGGACCGCCGGGGTGCGGGCCAGCGAGCGCAGATCGTCCTGTATGACGGCCCGCCGCTCGGCTGCGCGCACCTGGTCGGGCAGCGTGTCCAGGCGGGCGGGCAGGTAGGCGATGGCCGCCACCAACAGCGCCGCCGCTGCGATCGTGCGCCTGGACGCGGTCAGTCCCTCCCAGTCGGCCAGGCGGGCGGCCCCGACGCCCGCCATGACGCACAACAGGGCGGCGGGCAGGGCCACGAAGCGCTCCGAGGAGGGATAGCCGAGCAGGACGAGCACGGCGACGAACGCGATCCACGCAACCGCCACCGAACCCAGCTCGGCCGCGCTCGAGCGGTTGCGCAGCGCCGCCGCCCATCCGATCGCGGCGAGCGCGAGCACCGGAACGGTGACCAGCGACACCGATGCGCCGAGCAGGTCGAGCACGTCGCGGTCGCCGCTCGCACCCTGCGCCACCTCGCGGCCATGGAAGGGGTCGCCCGACCCGATCCAGTCCGGGACGAACCACAGCAGGGGTATCGCCGCCACCAGCGCAGCGACCGTGCGCCGGCGGGAAGGACACCAACGCCACGTCATGACCGCGTACAGCCCGGCCAGCGGCCAGATCTCGGGGCGCCCGAGGCCGACCAGCACCATGAGGGCGAGGGCCTGCATGCGCCGGCCGTCGAGGTGGCGGTGCGCCGCTCCCAGCAGAAGCAGGATCATCAGCGGCTCGCTGTAGCCGTGCTCCAGGCCCCGCAGCCAACCGCCCGAGAGCGCCAGGGCGAGCGCTGCGACCCCACCCGCCACCCGTCCCGCCAGCCGTCGGCCCAGCCCGTAGGCCAGCACGAGCGCAACCAGCCCCGCCGCGCGAGCGACGACCATCCACGCCGCGGGTGCCAGATCGCCGAGCAGGGCGAGCGGCGCGGTCAGAAGCACCGGCAGCGGCTTCCACGCCGGCGAGAGCACCGAGTCGGTGTCCAGCTCGCCGTGGAGGATCTCCCGGCCCCACACGATCCACCCCCACGGGTCGGTGGTGGGGGCGGAGGGGCGCAGCAGGGAGAGCGCCGCCAGGCCCAGTGCGGCGACGACGATCCCAATCGCGCCTGCGCGACGCGTCAGCAGGGGCCTACGCGTGGTCAGGACGTGGGCCGGCGCGGGCCGGCCCGCTGTCCGTGCCCACCAGCGGCGCACCCTGCGCCTCTCCATTCCGTCACGAAGGCTCTCCCTGATCGACGGCACCGGCGGGCCACTCACTTGGTCGCATAGGCGTTACCCGGATTGGCTGGCGGGCAACCTCGGCTTCCGGGTTGCCAAGGCCCGTCGTCTGAACCGCTGAGCGTCTTGACCTTGCGTTGCTGCACCGGTGCTCGTTCGGACGGATGGAGATCCGCTTCCGTTACAAGGCCGGATGCTGTAACTCCTGCTACTTGCGGATCGTCTCCAGTTCCCGTTGGAGTCCGTTCTCGATACTCCCCTGGTCCCCGAGCGTCTAGGTTCTGCTCACGTGGAAGCCCAGGACGGGAGACTGGTCCAACGGGCCGCCGCCGGCGATACGGGAGCGTTCGCGACCCTGGTAGAGCGTCACAGCGGTGTGGTCTACCGGGTGGCCGCGCGGATCGTCGGTCCCGACGAGGCCGACGACGTGAGCCAGGACGCGCTGATCCGCGCCTACCACCGCCTGGGCCAGTACCGGGGTGACAGCCCGTTTCGGTCCTGGCTGCTGCGCATCACCCACAACGCGGCGCTGGACTCGCTGGCCAAGCGCCGGCCGACCCCGGTGGGGGCGCCGGGCGCGCCGGCCGCAGGTAGCGACGCTCCAGAGGACGCTCCCGCCTTTCAGGACAGAGGACCCGACACCAAGGGGCCGGTGAGTCGCCTCGAGGATCGCGAGCGCCGGGAGCGACTGGCGCTCAAGCTGACCGAGCTTCGTCCCGAGCACCGGGCGGTGCTCGTGCTCCGGGATCTCGAGGGGCTGGCCTACGACGAGATCGCCGAGGTCACCGCGTCGCCCGTGGGCAGCGTCAAGGGGCGGTTGCACCGCGCCCGCGGCGAGATGGTCGAGATCATGCGCAACAACACCTACGACTGGGAGCTGCCCGAGTGAACGCGTCAGACTCCGAACGGATGACACCGGCCCAGCGGGCGGCTGCCGAGCATCTGGGCCTACTGCGCGACGAGCCCCCGGTGCCGGGGCGCTCGCTGGCGGTTCGGGTCATACGCACCACACGCTGGCAACGCGCCATCCGGGGACCACTGCGCATTGCGGCAATGATCGCGGCCTCCGTGCTCGACGGCCTTGGCCTCGTGTCCAGGGTCCGCTCGCGGGGCCCGGGCCGATGAGCGCCCAGATCGCGCTGGCTTCCGTTCTGGACCGCGCCGGGGAGGGCCTGGGGGGCTTCCTGCCCCGGCTGGGGGGCGCGCTGCTGCTGCTCGTCGTGGGCATCGTCGGGGCGCGGCTGGTCGGGCGCTTCCTGAAGGCCACGCTGGGCCGGATCGGGCTGGACACCGCGGCCGAGCGCTGGAACGTGAGCGAGGTGCTGGGCCGCGCGGGACTCGGCGACTCGCTGTCAGCGCTCGTGGCCCGTGCGGTGCGGGTCGCGCTCTCGCTGGTGATCGTGTTCGCGGCGCTGTCCCTGCTGGGACTGCAGTTCTTGAGCGAGTCACTCAACCAGGCGGTGCTCTTCCTGCCCAAGGCGCTGGCCGCGATGGGACTGCTGCTGGCCGGGGTCGTGCTGGGCGGGCTGGTGCGCCGGCACGTGGACCGCCTGTCGCGGCAGATGGACTCCCCCGTGCCGCTCGGTCAGGTGGCCCAGGGCGCGGTGGTGGCGGTATTCGCGATCACCGCGGCGGCTCAGATCGCGCTGTCCACGGCAATCCTGATGGCGCTGGTCGGGATCCTGCTGGCCGGGGTGGTGGCCACCTTGGCGCTGGCGTTCGGCAACGGGGGCCGCGCGCTCGCCGCGCAGATGAGCGCCGGCCGCTACGTCGGCGGAGCATTTGAGCTGGGCCAGCACATCACCGTCGGGGACGCGAGCGGCGAGGTCGTCGCCCTGGAGACGGCGGCCACCGTCTTGCGCGCCGCCGACGGCTCGACGCTGCGGGTTCCGAACTCGCTGCTCCTGGAGTCGGTCGTGACCGTTCAGCCCGGCCACGAGTGATCCCGTCCCGGATCGGCGCCCGGAAGGTTTGAAGACGGATGATTACGGGCTTGCTGTAACAACACGGCGGCTCAAGGCGTCCTCCTGTGCGAAACCGACCAGGACCGCGCGCACGACGTGGCCGCAGCGCGACCCGCACATCAACAGAGGATGAGAGTGGAACAACCGAACACGAAGGACCAACCGATCGGTGAGCTCGTGCAGCAGCTCTCCGAGCAGACGGCGACCTTGGTGCGCAAGGAGCTCCAGCTCGCCCGGATCGAGATGATGGAGAAGGGCAAGCGCGCGGGGATCGGCGCGGGCCTCTTCGGCGGAGCCGGGGCCATCGCGATCTACGGCCTGGGCGCCCTCATCGCTGCGATCGTCCTTCTGCTGGCCACCGCGCTGGCGCCCTGGATCGCGGCGCTGATCGTTGCCGTGGTGCTGTTCGCCGTCGCCGGCGGAGCCGCCCTCGTGGGCAAGAAGCAGGTGCAGCAGGCCGTGCCGCCCCAGCCGGAGCAGGCGGTCGCCAGCACCCAGCGCGATGTCGAACAGGTCAAGGGAAGGGCAGGACGATGAGCGACGCCAAGAGCAAGGATGAGGCCGGCGCCGAGGAGGCGGGCGAGGACACGGCCACCAAGGTCAAGGGGCGCCGCGAGAAGGAGCTGAACGAGCAGGCCGCCGAGCAGAAGGCCGAGGAGAAGCGTGCCGAGCAGGAGGCCGAGGCGCTCGAGCAGGAGGACAAGCCCGAGGAGCCCACCGATCCCGACCAGCTCCGCGGCGAGATCGCCGAGGCTCGCGAGGAGCTGGGCGAGACCGTCGAGGCGCTGGCCGCCAAGGCCGACGTGAAGGCGCAGGCCAAGGAGAAGGTCGAGGAGCAGAAGGCCCAGGCCAAGGAGAAGTTCGAGCACCAGAAGGTCCAGGCCCAGCAGACATTCGACGAACAGAAGACCCACGCCCAGCAGACGTTCGTGGAGCAGAAGACCCAGGCCCAGCAGATGTTCGAGCAGGTCAAGTCCCAAGCTCAGGAAAAGCCGGCTCCTTTCGCGGCCGCCACCGGCGGCGTGCTGGTCCTGCTCCTGCTTCTCCGCTCCCTCAAGCGGAGGAGCTCGTAATGGCCAAGGCCCTTTACGCGCCGATCGGGATCATCTTCGGAGGTCTCGGCGGGATGATCGGGGGCGCCATCTTCAAGCAGGTCTGGAAGGTGGTCACCGATCAGGACGATGCTCCCGCGGCACGTGAGAGCGAATACACGTGGGCGGAGGTGCTCCCCGCCGCTGCCGTCCAGGGAGCGATCTTCGCCGTGGTCAAGGCCGCGGTGGACCGCGGTGGCGCCAGGGGCTTCGAAAAGCTGACCGGGGCCTGGCCGGGCGACTGACAAGAGAGACACATGGCACTGGAGCACGAAGACGAGCGGGAGACCGTCGAGGCAAAGCGGGGCAACCGCGGGGCGGCGGATGGCCGCGCCCCCGAGAGCCCGGGCGACGTGTCCAAGATGGGCACGCTGAAGCGGACCTTCAAGGAGTTCTCGGCAGACAACGTGACCGACTGGGCGGCAGCGCTGACCTACTACGGGGTGCAGGCGATCTTCCCGGCGATCATCGCGCTGGTCTCGATCATCGGGCTGATCGGGGGCAACCTCACCCAGACCCTCCTGGACAACGTGGGCACGGTCGCCCCCGGTCCCGCGAAGGACATCCTCACCAGCGTGATCAAGAACCTGGCCTCGTCAAAGGGGGCGGCCGGGATCGCGTTTATCGTGGGCGTCCTGCTGGCGCTCAACTCGGCGTCGAGCTACGTAGCCGCTTTCGCGCGTGCCTCGAACTCGATCTACGACGTGGAGGAGGGGCGGCCGGTCTGGAAGCTCAAGCCCCAGCAGATCGGGATCGTGCTGGTGCTCATCATCTTGCTGGTGCTGATCGTCGTGATGGTCGCGGTGAGCGGGCCGCTGGCCAAGGAGGCCGGCAAGGTCGTGGGAGCGGGCAGCTCGGCGGTGCAGATCTGGGATATCGCCAAGATCCCGATCGTCCTGCTGATCGTCGCCTTCATGTTCGCGTTCCTGTACAAGACCGCGCCCAACGTGAAGCAGCCGGGGGCCAGGTTCTTTACCCCCGGAGGGTTCGTGGCGCTGTTCATCTGGATCGTCGCCTCGCTGCTCTTCGCGCTGTACGTGGCCAAGTTCGCCTCCTACAACAAGACCTACGGGTCGATGGGCGGCGTGATCGCGTTCCTGGTGTGGCTGTGGATCACCAACATCGCGATCCTGTTCGGCGCCGAGTTCAACTCCGAGCTGCAGCGAAGCCAGCAGCGTGCGGCCGGCGAGCCGGCGCCGCTGGACAAGCCGTTCCTCGAGCCGCGCGACACCTCCAAGCTGGACAAGAAGGCCAAGAAGTAGGACTCGGTGGTCTCGCCGCTGGGAGCACCGTGGCGCCTGGCGGCGTCGGTCGGCAGCTCGATCGAGGCCGCCGGGGAGCTGCCGGCGGTTCAGCAGAAGGTTCTCGAGCATCTGCGCTCGATGGACCAGGTCCTGAGCGAGCACCTGGGCTCGATGGACCGGGGGATCGAGGCGGTGCGGGAACTGATCGAGCCCATGCGCGGGGTGCCCGATCCCGATGCTCCGGGTCCGATCGCCAGGGACACCATCACGGGCGACCAGTAGGAAAGCCGTGGCTGCGACAACCCGGAGGTCACGGCGCTATCTTGGACTCTCGGCTGCGCCTTGACTGGAGGCTTCGCGGTCACGCCCATCTGGGGAAGGGCGGCTTTCGACTCAAGCTCGAGGAGAGTGCTCGCGATGGAAGACCCGCCTCATCCGCATCGCCGGCCTCCGGTCAACCGCGAGCCCTTCATGAAAGCGGAGTGAGACGGCCCGCCGTCCCCATGGCACTTTCGCCCGGCGAGCGAGGCCGCTTCCTGCGCTCGTTCCTCGCCGCCCCGGGTCGCGTGGGCGCCGTCCTCCCCACGTCGCGCCGGACCGTCCGCGCCACGCTGGACATGGCTCCGATCGCCGGGGCCGACTGCGTCGTGGAGCTCGGCGCCGGCACGGGGCCCTACACCCGGGAGATCCTGGCGCGACTGGGCGCCTACGGACGGCTGCTGGCCTTCGAGCTGGACCCCGCCCTCGCCGGCGCGCTCGCCAAGGACCTCCCCGACCCGCGGCTGCAGGTGATCACGGATTCCGCGGCCCGCCTCGAAGCCCACCTGGACGGGCAGCGGCCCGATGTCATCGTCTCCGCGCTGCCGTTCACCTCCCTTCCGGCGGACGTGCGCAGTGGGATCCTGGAGGTGGCTCGGAAGGTCCTCGCCGACGACGGGGTCATGCTGGTGCTGCAGTACTCGCCATTTTTGCAGCGCGACCTCGAGCGGACCTTCGGCAGGGTGCGGCGCAGCCTATCGCCGCTGAACGTTCCGCCCGCCGTCCTGTTTGCCTGCCGCCCTACAGGGCCGGCGCCATGAGCCGCCGCAGCCTGCGCGAGGCGCGCCGCTACGTGCTCGCCGCCGCGGCGGTGGAGATCGCGCTGGAGCCGCTGCGCGTCCTGAAGGGAAGGCTGCTGCTCGGCGTGAGCCTGGCCTGCCTGCTCTTCTTCCGCGATCCTTCGCGCCCGCTCGCGCAGGAGCCCGACACCGTCTACGCGCCCGCCGACGGGATGGTGGTCGGCGTGGACACGGTCACCGACGACTGGCTCGAAGGGGTCGACGCGCTGCGGGTCAGCACGTTCCTGGCCCTCTATGACGTGCACGTCAACCGCAGTCCCGTGGCGGGCCTGATCGCCGCGGCGAGCGAGACGCCTGGCGCCTATTACCCCGCCTTCCTCGGGCGTGCGCGGGCCAACCACCGCAAGCGGCTGGCGATCGACGACGGGCCGAGGCGCGTGGTCCTGGTGCAGTTCGCCGGGATGCTCGCCCGGCGTATCTCGTCGTGGGCGTGGCTGGGCGACCGCGTCGAGTCGGGGCAGCGGATCGCGCTGATCCACCTCGGCTCGCGTGCCGACGTCCTGGTGCCGGCCTCCGAGGCGAGGCCCCTCGTCGAGGTCGGCCAGAGGGTCCGCGCAGGAATCACGCCGATCGCGCGCTACGTGTCTGCAAGGGTGGCGGGATGAGGGAGTTCGTCAACGCCGCGAACGTGATCACCAGCGGCAGCCTGATGGCCGGCGTCGCCGCCTTGATGCTCACGGGCGATGGGCGGCTGGGGTGGGCGCTGGTAGCGGTCGGGATCGCCGCGGTGCTGGACTCGGTCGACGGCTACTTCGCTCGCCGGGCGGCGGTCTGTGGGCCCTTCGGCTGCCATCTCGACTCGCTCTCCGACCTCGTCGCCTTCGGCTTGGCGCCGGCTCTCATGCTCGATCACGGCGTGCTGGGCTCCGTGCCCGTCCTCGGCTCCGGGGTGTGCATGGCCTTCGTGGTGGCCGGGGCGTGGCGGCTGGCACGCTTCCCGCTGATCGAGGACCGCGAGCACTTCATCGGCCTGTCGATCCCGCCGGCGGGCCTGATCACCGCCGCCGTCGCCGTCATCGCGCCGCCCGCCGCCCTGGCGGTGGTCCTCTGCCTCCTGCTGTCGCTGCTGATGGTCAGCGCGTTCACGGTCCCGACCCTCGCCGAGGTCGGGCGCCTGGCTCGCCGGCGTCGCACCGGCGCACCCGGTGGTGACGACCAAGCGCCGGTCCGGGTGCCCGCGCGGCGGCGGGCACGTCCGGGTCGCGGTCGTGGAGGGCGAGAGCCCCAGTCCCACGACGACGAGCGGGCCCCGGCTTGAGCACGCTGCAGCCGACAGCCGAGGCGGATGTCGCGCGCGACGCGAGGACCGCACGGCGTTCGGGACACGGTGGCCCCCGAGCCGAGCACGAGGAGCGCCGGGCGGCGCTGTCCGAGCAGTACGCAGCGACGCCCCCCGGCAGGCCCGTTCGGCTCGCCAAGAGGACCTCCAACCTGTTCCGGGCCCGGCGGCGAGCCGCCGGCGAGCGGCTGGACGTCCGCGGGCTCGACCGCGTCCTGGCGGTGGACCCGGTCGCACGCACCGCGGACGTGCAGGGCATGACCACCTACGAGCACCTCGTCGACGCGACGCTTGCGCACGGGCTGATGCCGCTCGTCGTGCCCCAGCTCAAGACGATCACGATCGGCGGCGCGGTCAGCGGGCTCGGGATCGAGTCCTCTTCCTTTCGCAACGGCCTGCCCCACGAGTCCGTGGTCGAGATTGAGGTGCTCACGGGTGACGGTGAGGTCTTGCTCGCCCGCCCCGACAACGAGCATCGTGCCCTGTTCCACGGCTTTCCCAACTCCTACGGCACGCTCGGCTACGCCCTGCGCCTCACCGTCGAGCTGGAGCCCGTGCGGCCGTTCGTGCGCTTGCGCCACCTGCCGTTCGCCGACCGGGCGGCGTACTTCGACACGATGGCCGAGATCTGCGCGCAGCGGGCTCACGAGGGCGAGGCGGTGGACTTCGTCGACGGCACGGCCTTCGGGCCCGGCGAGCTGTACCTGACGCTTGGCACGTTCTCGCAAGAGGCGCCCACCACCAGCGACTACACCGGTATGGGGGTCTACTACCGCTCGATACCGCATCGCCGGGTCGACCACCTGACCGCGCGCGACTACCTGTGGCGCTGGGATACCGACTGGTTCTGGTGCTCGCGCGCCTTCGGGGTGCAGGACCCCCGCGTCCGGCGGCTGGTCCCGAAGCGGTGGCTGCGGTCCGAGAACTACTGGAAGCTGGTCGACGTCGAGCGGCGCTACGGCCCGCTGCGCCGGCTCGAGAGGCTGCGTGGGCGGCCGCCGTGGGAGGAGGTCGTCCAGGACGTCGAGATCCCCTTCGAGCGCGCGGGCGAGTTCTTCGACTTCTTCACGCGCGAGATCCCCATCACGCCGCTGTGGCTGTGTCCGCTGCGCCAGCGCGATCGCAGCGCCACCTGGGACCTCTACCCGCTCGATCCGGACACGACCTACGTCAACTTCGGCTTCTGGTCCACGGTTCCCGCAGCCGCCGGGCGCCCGGACGCGCACAACCGCCGGATCGAGCGCGTGGTCGCCGAGTTCGGCGGCCACAAGTCGCTGTACTCCACCTCCTTCTACGAGCGCGACGAGTTCTGGGAGCTCTACAACGGACCGGCCTACGCGGCGTTGAAGGAGGCCTACGACGGCGGGCACCGGTTGCTCGACCTCTACGAGAAGTGCGTGCAGCGCCGCTAGCGGATGAGTGACGCCATGCCACTGGCGGAGGTCTTCGACCGCGTGACCGGCGGCAGCACGGGCATCGAGTTCCGCGCCTACGACGCGAGCCGCGCCGGTCCGCCGGATGCCCCGGTCCAAGTGGACATCCGCTCACCGCGGGCGGTGAGCTACCTCGTGCAGGCCCGCAACGACCTCGGCCTTGCGCGAGCGTACGTCTCCGGCGGGCTCGAGGTCCACGGGGACCTCCACGAAGCGTTGCGGCGGCTGTGGCGCGTCCACGAGGGCAACGTGCCCATGCGGGAGCGGCTGCGTGCCTTGCGGGCCGTCGGCCTGGGGACGCTCCGCCCGGTTCAACCCCCGCCCCAGGAGGCGCGGCTGCGCGGGCGCCGGCACTCCAAGCGCCGCTCCGCCGTCGCCGCCTCCCACCACTACGACGTGTCCAACCGATTCTACGAGCGGCTCCTCGGCCCCTCGATGGCCTATACCTGCGCCGTCCTGCGCGAAGCGGACGCGACGCTGGAGGAGGCGCAGTTCGCCAAGCACGACCTCGTGTGCCGCAAGCTCGGCCTGCATCCGGGCATGCGCCTGCTCGACGTCGGCTGCGGCTGGGGCGGGATGGTGCGCCACGCGGCGGAGCACTACGGAGTCGAGGCGCTCGGGGTGACCATCTCGCGCGAGCAGGTGGAGTGGGG
>JBPCNQ010000111.1:0-4202 GCA_051001095.1 Thermoleophilaceae bacterium | reverse complement strand
CGCCCCAACCGTGTTCTCGGTCATCAGCCGGGCGCCGTCGCGCACGGTCGAGTCGGGGTCGACGGTCGCGAAGTCGCGCTTCATCGCTTCGCGAATCTGCATCGTCGCCGAGCGCGAGGCCTGCTCCTTGCTCCAGCCCCTCACGATGTCTCGGATCGAGACGATCCCCGGCCGCCCCTCCAAGGGAACGAGCAGGTGGCGACAGCGCCCCGCCACCATCGCCGTCGCTGCCTGGCTGAGGGTCCACTCGGTGGTGGCGGTGATCGCCTCGGGCGTGGCCTGATCCCCTACGCGGGAGTCCTCAAGCTCGGCCCCCTCCGCCACGGCCTGGACGAGGTCGCGCACGGTGAAGATGCCCGTATCTCCCCCGGGCGGCTCGGACTCGACGATGGCGGCGGCCGCCGCTCGATCGCCCATCGAGCGGGCGACCGACCTCACGGAGTCGGCGCGAGTCACCGTCACCGGCTCCGCGCTCATCACGTCACCTACGAGCAAGCAGCCCCCGCTTCCGCTTGCTGTAGAGGCGCCGCGGAGGAAGCGCCCACTTGCGGTCGCCGGCCAGGATCACTCCGTAGAGGACGTGGTCGAGGGCGAACATGAGCCGCTCGACGGGCCGCATCTTCCTGGCCTGGTCGAGCCCGAGGACGGGCGCGATGCTGAGCTCGAAGGCGATCCAGGTGACGATCCCGTATCCCGGCCCCGACCACTCCTTGCGCAGCACGGAGCGGGGCAGCAGGGCGAAGGCGGCTCCGCCGCCCGCCCCGTAGGCCCAGTGGAAGATCTCGATCAGCGCCACCTGACGGCGGGCCACGAAGTAGGCCAGCCACGGCAGCCGGATCAGGGGGCCGAGCGCCCGCTGCTTGAGGATCGCGTCGGGGGGTGTCTGATCGACCAGTCCGAGGCCGGTGGTGACCTGGCGCAGAGCGCTCATGGTCATCGCCGCGACAGCACCGCGCAACAGCCCCGAAAGAACTCGCTCCTGTGGGTCGGACATCGGCGTCGCCGATGGTAGTTCATCGCCTGGCACATTCCCGTCGGGCTCGCCACCGGGATGGCGCGCCGTCCGCCTACCCGGGCGGGCTGTCCATGCGCCCGCCCGGGTCAGGCTCTTCCGTCGGCATGGGCCCGACCCGTGGCGTCGACCGATCAGGGGGCAGCGGAGATCGCCTCCACGAGGTCGCCGGCCGGATAGGAATCGTGCTACCCGGGGCGCTTGGCGACCAACCGGGATCGACGTACTCCTGGCCGAGTAATCGCCGGGGACAGAAGCCGAGGAAGAGCCCGGCAAGCAGGAGAGCGCCTAGAGCACCGGCTTGCCGCCCGTGACCGCCACCCGCGCGCCCGACACGTAGCTCGCCTCGTCGGAGGCCAGCATCACGTAGACGGGCGCCAGCTCCGCCGGTTGACCGGGGCGGCCCAGGGGCACATCGTCACCGAAGCTCTCGACCTGCTCGGGCGGCATCGTGGAGGGGATCAGCGGCGTCCAGATCGGCCCGGGCGCGACGCTGTTGACCCGGATCCCCTGCTCCCCGAGGAGCTGGGCGAGGCCGGCGCTGAGGTTGACGATCCCCGCCTTGGTGGCCGCGTAGGCCAGCAGCTGGGGCTTGGGCTGGTCGGAGTTGACCGAGCTGCTGTTGATGATCGATGCCCCGGGCCCCATGTGCTTCACGGCCGCCTTGCAGAGGTGGAACATCGCGCTGATGTTGGTCGCAAACGTGTGATCCCACTCCTCGTCGGGGATGTCCTCGAGCGAGTCGCGGCTCATCTGGAACGCCGCGTTGTTCACCAGTACGTCCAGCCGGCCGAACGTGTTCGCGGCCCGGGCCACGAGGTCGCGGCAGTGCCCGGGGTCGGCCACGTCGCCGGCGACGGTCACCGCGGTGCGTCCCGCCTCCTGCACCAGCCGTTCGGTCTCGCGGGCGTCCTCGTGCTCGTCGAGGTAGGAGATCAGCACGTCGGCGCCCTCGCGGGGAAGGCGATGGCCACCGCTCGGCCGATGCCGCTGTCGGCACCGGTGATCAGGGCCGCCTTGCCCTCGAGGCGGCCGTGGCCTTCATAGCTCGCCTCGCCGTGATCCGCCTTGGGGTCGAGCTCCTTCTCGGAGCCGGGCGGCTGCTGCTGCTGTGCCGGCTGGGTCATCGTTTCTCCAGGTCGTGGTCGGTGGGCAGGGGGCTCGCCGAGGCGGGAGGCGCGGCTTCGAACCCGCCCTCGGCGTTTCTCCGGACCACCATTCCCGACACCTTGCGCAGCGGGTGCCCCCGGCGGCTCAGGTCCTGGCAGATGCGCAGCGTGGCCACGTAGGCCACCACCGGGGCGAGGAAGAACAGCACGCGGAAGATCTGCGCCTGGACCTCATAGGAGACGCCGAAGGCCAGGAACAGCCGGTCGGCCGAGCCGGCCAGGAACACCGTGGCCACCCACACCAAGAAGGCGGTGGCAAACGCGGTGCGGCGCGGGTTGTCGCGCGGGCGGTCGAGCAGGTCGTGGCGGCGGTAGTCGCGCGAGAGGTAGCGCCGCTCGATCCAGGGCCAGGCGTAGAGCACGCCGAACACGACGGTCGGGAACAGCAGCCCGCCGAAGAACGGATTCGGCACGATGGTGTGACCGAAGACGTTCAGCTCGACGTTCGGCATCAGCCGCAGCGCCCCGATCAGCCAGCCCAGGTACCAGTCGGGCTGGGCGCCGTTCTCGCCCAGGTAGGGCTCGAAGGGCCCCCACTGCCAGATCGGGTTGATCTGCACCAGCCCGCCGGCCAGGAACAGCACGGCGGCCGTCGCCGCGAAGAAGCCCGCCGAGCGCAGGGCGTAGGAGGGCCACAGGGGCGAGCCCACCACGTTTGCCTGGCGCCGGCCGGGGCCCCGGAACTGGGAGTGTCGCTGGCGCACGATCATCGCCAGGTGCACCGAGATCAAAACGGTGATCAGCGCCGGGATCAGGAAGACGTGGGCGAAGAACATGCGGGGGAAGAACGCGTCGCCTCCCGGGAACTGGCCATTCCAGATCAGCGCTCCGGTCGGGCCGCCCACCAGCGGGATGGACAGCGCGGTTCCGTACCCGATGGCGAGCCCCATTCCCGACAGCAGGTCGTCCAGCAGCGAGTAGCCCAGGTAGCCCTCCAGGATCGCCACCCCGAGCAGCGTCAGCCCGACCATGTAGTTCAGCTCGCGCGGCTTGCGAAAGGCGGCGGTGTAGAAGATCCGCAGCAGGTGCAGCACGATCGCCACCAGGAAGACCAGCGCGGCCCAGTGGTGGGTCTGGCGCATCAAGAGGCCACCTGGCACCTTGAAGGAGAGATCGAGCGCCGAGGCGTAGGCGCGGGTCATCGGCTCGCCGTCGAGCGGCGAGTAGGGGCCGCTCCAGGTGGTGGAGGCATCGCTGGGCTCGAAGAAGAGCGCGAGGAAGGTGCCGGTGAGCACCAGCACAATGAACGAGTACAGCGCCATCTCCCCGAGCAGGAACGACCAGTGGTCGGGAAACAGGTAGCGCATTGCCTTGCGCAGGGGCCCGGCGGCGCCCAGGCGCTCGTCCAGGAAGCGGACCGGATCGGAGGAGGGGTCGGTCACGACTCGCCCCGGTCGGTGCCAAACCAGGCCGGCCCCACCGAGCCCGACAGCGGGCCGGCGGCCAGGATGTCTCGCTTGGCGTCGAGGCGCAGCGGCAGCTGGGGCAGGGGACGCCCGGCGGGGCCGAAGACCACCTTGGCCGCGCGCCGGACGTCGAAGGTCGAGTAGGGGCAGGGACAGACCAGCGCCGGTCCGCTCGACCGCTTCTCGTAGAGCGGGTAGCGAAACAGCGACACAGCGCAGCTCGCGTGGGTGCAGATCTTGGAGTAGGCCAGGAGGCCCTCGGGGGCCCAGCCGCTCCGCTCGGGGGGCAGGCGAAGCGTGCCCGGGTCCACCCGCACGACCACCACGGGAGCGGCCAGCTCCCGCGTATCGGCCCCCTCGGGGAAGGCGGTCAAGAACGCGCCCTCCACCACGTCGTCGGCGCTCACGGGCTTGCCCAGCTCGTCGACCAGCGGGATCGAGGCCCGCCACGGCGATCCCTTCAGGGCCGAGGGCCCGGGCCCCAGCGCGGTCACGGGCAGGGCCGCGGGCGCGGCAAGGCCGGTGCCAGCGGCCCCGGCCGCGGCCACGATCAACCTGCGGCCCGAGAACCCCTCCGTGTCCGATCCGGCACCTTGCTCCAGCCCGCGCTCGGCC
>JBPCNQ010000110.1:0-5992 GCA_051001095.1 Thermoleophilaceae bacterium | reverse complement strand
CCCCCTCGCCGTCTTCGGGATCACGAACGACGGGTTGAACCTCGCGGTCAACCTCGTGCTCCTTTTCCTCTTCGTCCTGTACTTCGCCCTGATCTGGTGGAGCTACTCGGACGCCCGGCGCCGGATCGAGGATCCGATGATCGTGGCCTGTGCCACCGCGGCGTCGGTGTTCCCGTTCATAGGGACGGTCGTCTACCTGATCGTCCGCCCGCCCGAGTACCTCGAGGACGTGCGCGAGCGCGAGCTCGAGATCGCGGCCGCCGAGGCTCGGCTGGCCGGCGCCGACCACCACAGCTGCCCCTACTGCAACAACGAGATCGAGAAGTCGTTCCTGCGCTGTCCGAACTGCATGCACCGGCTCAAGGAGCCCTGCACCACCTGCGGCAAGCCGCTCGATCCTCGCTGGAAGATCTGTCCCTACTGCGAGGCCGAGGTCGGGGCCCAGCCCCAGCCCCAGCCCGCCCGACAGCGCCGTACCCGGCGAGCAGCGCCCGCCGCTGAGGCAGCGCCCCAGGCTTCGGGCGAGCAGCCGCCACGCCGCGCCCCCCAGCGTCCGGCGCGCGAGGACGGCCCCGGCCGCGAGGCCGCCCCCCAGCGCGCCGTCCGCCCGGCGGCGGAGGCGCAGACCGAGGCCCGCCCGCCGCGTCAGGGCGCACCCAAGACCGCACCGCGTCAGGGCGCACCCAAGACCGCACCTCGTCAGGGCGCACCCAAGAGCGAACCTCGTCAGGGCGCACCCAAGAGCGAACCGCGCCGGGCCGCACCCAAGACCGAACCGCGCCAGGGCCGCCCCGCCGGCCAGGCCGAGCGCCCCCCGGGGGACACCCCGCGAGAGCGCCCGACGGGCGATCGCGCGCGTCCCTAGTCTCAATCCCGCAACGGAAAGGACCCCACGTGGCAAGGACTCTGATCCTGGTCAAGCCGGATGCGTTCGCGCGTAACCTGACGGGCGAGGTCATCGCCCGCTTCGAGCGCAAGGGCTTGAAGATCGCCGCGTTGAAGCACATGAGCGTCGAGCGCTCCCAGGCCGAGGAGCACTACGCCGAGCACGCCGAGAAGCCTTTCTTCGGCGAGCTGGTGGACTTCATCACCGGCGGACCCCTGGTGGCGCTGGTGCTCGAGGGCCACGAAGCAGTCAGGGCCGCGCGCCAGGTGATCGGGGCCACCGACCCGGTCGAGGCCGCACCCGGCTCGATCCGCGGTGACCTCGGCCTCGAGGTCCAGACCAACTTGGTACACGGCTCGGACTCCGACGAGTCGGCGGCGCGCGAGACCGGGATCTTCTTCCCCGAGCTCCGGACAGGACGAGGATGAGCAGGTATGAGCAGGTCTGCTCATGCTCAACCGTCGGCTTGGGGTGCTGATCGTCGAGACGCTGGCCTGCGATGAGGCCTTCTGGACCCGACAGGGATGGCCGGTCCAGCGAAGTCATCCTGGTCCTCGCCTCGGCCTCGCCCCAGCGCCGCGCCATCCTGGAGCAACTGGGGGTGGAGTTCACCGTCCGTGCCGCCGACGTGGAGGAGCGGCGCCATGGAGACCCCGAGCGGCTCGTGTTCGACAACGCGCTGCTCAAGGCCCGTGCCGTGCGGGGCAGCCGCGTACTCGGAGCGGACACGGCGGTCGCGGTCGACGGCGACGTGCTCGGCAAGCCCGCCGGTGAGGTCGAGGCTCGCGCCTTCATCGAGCGGCTGTCAGGCCGCGAGCACCTGGTCTGGTCGGGTGTGGCCCTGACCGAGGAGGGGACCGAGAGGACGGCGGTGGACAGCGCCCGGGTGCGTTTCCGCCACCTGGGCAAAGGAGATGTGGACTGGTACCTGTCCACGGGAGAATGGAGGGGCCGCGCCGGCGGCTACGCCATCCAGGGCCGGGGCGGCGCCCTGGTGGAGGCCATCGAGGGCGACTACAACTGCGTGGTCGGGTTGCCGGTGGCGGCTCTGGTGAGGCTGGCGCCCTCCCTGATCGTCCGCTGCCCGTGTCCTCCCAAGGCAGGGTGAGCGACTGCCTGCATCGCCCCCGGCGGGGGCTTACCTACCGCTACACTGCGGCGGTCGGTCCGCCCCGGCCGGACGCACTCAACGGAGCGCGGACGCACTCAACGGAGCGGATCGCAGACGGGAGCAGCGCCTCGGGTTGATGCCGGGTGCCTATCCTCACTTCCACCTATGGGCTTCTTCTCCTACCTCACCGGCATGGGCGGCCGCGACATGGCCGTCGACCTCGGCACCGCCAACACCCTGGTCTACGTGCGGGGCCGCGGGATCGTGCTCTCCGAGCCGTCGGTGGTGGCCATCGATTCGCGCACCGCCGAGGTGCACGCCGTCGGGATCGAGGCCAAGCGCATGCTCGGGCGCACGCCGGGCACGATCCAGGCCATCCGGCCGCTCAAGGACGGGGTGATCGCCGACTTCGACGTGACCGAGCAGATGCTGCGCCACTTCATCCAGAAGGTGCACCAGAACCGCTGGGCGCACCCGCGCGTGGTGGTCTGCGTGCCCTCGAGCGTGACCGGGGTGGAGAAGCGCGCCGTGGAGGAGGCCTGCCTGTCCGCGGGCGCCCGTACGGCCTACCTGATCGAGGAGCCGATGGCCGCCGCCATCGGCGCCGGGCTGCCCGTGGGCGAGCCCACCGGCAACATGGTCGTGGACATCGGCGGCGGCACCAGCGAGGTCGCGGTGATCTCGCTGGGCGGCATCGTCGTGTCCCAGTCCATCCGCATCGGCGGCGACGAGCTCGACGAGGCGATCATCAACTACGTCAAGCGCGAGTACAAGCTGATGATCGGCCAGCAGACCGCGGAGGAGGTCAAGCTGGAGATCGGCTCGGCCCACCCCCTCGGCGAGGAGATGCAGGCCGAGATTCGCGGTCGCGACCTGGTCTCGGGCCTGCCCAAGACCGTCGTGCTGACCTCCGAGGAGGTGCGCCTGGCGCTCGAGGAGCCGTTGCAGGCGATCGTCGACGCGGTCAAGGAGACCCTCGACCGAACCCCGCCCGAATTGGCCTCGGACATAATGGATCGCGGCATCATGCTCGCCGGCGGGGGAGCACTGCTCCAGGGCCTCGACGAGCGGCTGCGTCAGGAGACGCAGATGCCGGCGCACCTGGCCGAGTCGCCGCTGACCTGCGTTGCCGTGGGCTCGGGCCGCAGCCTCGAGGAGTTCGAGGCCCTCCACCGCGCCAACAAGAATTCCCGAAACAGCCGGCGTCGTTGACCCGACGCCGCAGAGGCGGCAGCTCGAATGTTCGACTCCAAAGTGGTCCGTAGGAGAAGGGCGGCCCTGGCGATATTCGTCGTCCTCTCCATGGTCATGCTCACCGCGTCCTTCGGTCAGTCCGGGGGCGGGATCCTCGGCGCCGTCCAAGGCGGTGCCCAGACGGTCCTGGGCCCGCTGGAGAAGGGCGCCGGCCGGGCGCTCAAGCCCGCCCGCGACCTGTTCGGCTGGGTGGGAGACACCTTCGACGCCAAGGGCGAGAACAAGCGGCTCACGTCCGAGGTCGAGGACCTGCGAAAGCAGCTGGGCGGGTCCGCCACGGCCGAGCGTGACGCCCAGCAGCTGCGCGGCCTGGTCAAGCTCAACCGCGACGCGGGCTTTCCCACCGACACCAAGCCGATGGCCGCGCGCGTGATCGCCCGCTCGCCGACCGTCTGGTACTCCACGGTCAAGATCGACCGGGGCTCAAACGACGGGATCAAGAAGGACCAGCCGGTGATCTCCGCGGGTGGGCTGGCCGGCAAGGTCTCCTCGGTGAGCGGTGGCTCCGCCGACGTCACGCTGATCACCGACGGCGCCAGCGCGGTGTCGGCCCAGATCATGCCCGACGGGGCCAACGGGATCGTCAAGCCCGAGGTGGGCAAGCCCGACGACCTGCTGCTGGACTTCGTGGAGAAGAAGCGCCGCGTGACCGAGGGCGCCACCGTCGTGACCTCGGGCTTTCGCTCCTCACGCGTGGAGTCGCTGTTCCCGCGCGGCATCCCGATCGGACGCGTGACCAAGGTGGACCTCGACGAGGTCGAGCTCTACCAGCGTGTGCACATAAGGCCCTTCGCCGACCTGCGCCGGGTCGACTTCGTACAGGTGCTCACCTCGCGCGGGCGAACGGCCACCGAGCAGGCTGGGGTGCAGGCGCCGTGAAGCCGACCCCCGGAGCATTCCTTCGCACCGGCGTCATCGCGCTGGTGGCGGTGATCCTGCAGCTCTCGGGACTGGGGCCGCTGCGCTTCTTCGGCGCCACGCCTGATCTGACCCCTCTGGTGGTGGCCGCGGTGGCCATCTACGCGGGCAGTATCCCCGGCGCGGCCATGGGCTTTGGCACCGGGCTGCTGCTGGACCTGCTGGTGGGCGGCACGATGGGGCTGTCGTCGCTGGTGCTCACCGCCGTGGGCTATTGGGTCGGGCGCTACCGCGAGGTTCGCGACCCCGCCCACGGGCTGCTTCCCCTTCCGGTGGCCGCCGTCGCCACGCTGGGCTTCACGCTGGCCTTCGCCGCGGTCTCCTTCATGCTCGACGTGGGCGCCACGGTCAGCCCACTGGTGCTCCGCGAGATGCTCGTCGCCACTGCCCTGAACATGGTCATCGCCCTGCCGGTCTTCTGGCTCTGTCTGCGCGTGCTGCGCCCCGCGCTGGCGATCGACCCCCTTGACGCGCGCCGGCGCCGCCGCAAGCCGCGGGGAACCGGACCGCTCGGGCTGCGCGGGCTGGAGGTCTAGTGGCCCCCACCTCGCGCGACGCTGATTTCGGTGGGGGGCACTGAGCGATGTACATGGACGACGACGGCCGGCGTCCGGCGCTCACCCCGCAGCTGGCGCTCAGGGTCGCCGTGGTGGGCGGGGTGGCGCTCATGGCCTTCGCGCTGATCTTCTTCCGGCTCTGGTACATGCAGGTGCTCTCGGGCGACAAGTACCGGGCCGAGGCCAACGACAAACGGGTGCGAGAGATCAAGGTGCATGCTCCCAGGGGGGAGATCGTGGACCGAAACGGCAAGGTGCTGGTCAACAACCGCACTGGCCTGGCCGTGCGGGTGACCCCCGACAAGCTGCCCCCCCAAGGCGCCAAGCGGCGCGAGGTCTACCAGCGGCTGGGGCGGGTGCTGAGGATCCCCGCCGCCCGGATCCAGAAGTCGGTGAACAAGCAGCTCAAGGTGCTGCCCTACTCGCCGGCCACGGTCAAGCAGGACGTGCCCTCCCAGCTCGTCTATTACCTGTTCGAGAACCAGAAGGACTTCCCGGGAGTGACCGTCGAGCAGGTGTTCCTGCGCGAGTACCCGCACAAGCAGGTCGGCGCCCACCTGTTCGGCACCGTGGGGGAGATCACCAAGGAGCAGAAGTCCGACGATCGCTACCGCGGGGTCGGGCTCGGCGACCGCGTCGGTCAGTCGGGCATCGAGTACCAGTACGACAAGTTCCTTCGGGGACGCAACGGCGCCAGCCGGGTCCAGGTGGACGCGCGGGGCAACCTGCGCGGCCAGCTGCGCAACGTGCGCCCCCACCAGGGCCGCCAGCTGCGCCTGTCGCTGGACCTCGACGTGCAGAAGGCCGGCCAGGAGGCGCTGGGGGGCCAGGCGGGCGCGTTCGTGGTGATGAACGTGAACGACGGCTCGGTGCTGGGTCTGGGCAGCTCCCCGTCGTTCGATCCCAACGAGTTCTCGAAGGCGCTCAGCCAGTCCGACTACAAGCGTCTCACCTCCAAGGAGAACGGGGAGCCGATCGTGAACCGCGCCATCCAGAGCGCCTACCCCACGGGCTCCACCTTCAAGCTGATTACCGCCTCGGCCTCGCTGATGGGCGGCCTGATCACCCCCGACACGGTGCAGTACGACAGCGGCTCGCTGCAAGTGGGAGCCCAGACCTTCAAGAACGCCGGCGGCGCCGTGAACGGGCCGGTGGCGCTGCGCAAGGCGCTGTCGGTCTCCAGCGACGTGTTCTTCTACCGGCTCGGGCAGGAGGCCAACGGCAAGGGCGACGGGCTGCTGATCCAGAAGTGGGCGCGCAAGCTCG
>JBPCNQ010000109.1:0-7471 GCA_051001095.1 Thermoleophilaceae bacterium | reverse complement strand
GGGCCGGCAAGACCACCGCGGTACGTGTGCTCACCACCCTTCAGGGGCCCGACGCTGGCGAGATCTGCGTGGCCGGGGTCGACGCGGTGCGCGAGCCGGCCCGGCTGCGCGAGCGGATCGGGCTGGCCGGGCAGTACGCCTCGGTCGACGAGAGCCTGACCGGCGAGGAGAACCTGGTGATGGTCGGACGCCTCTACGGCATGAGGCGAAAGGAGGCGAAGGCACGCGCGAGCGAACTGCTCGAGCGCTTCACGCTGGCAGACGCCGCAGACCGGGTGGTCAAGAAGTACTCCGGCGGCATGCGCCGGCGCCTGGACCTGGCCGCCGCGCTGGTGGCCAATCCGCCCGTCCTGTTCCTGGACGAGCCCACTACCGGCCTGGATCCGCGCAGCCGCCTGGACCTGTGGGCGATGATCGAGGATCTGGTCTCCGGGGGCACCACCGTGCTGCTCACCACCCAGTACCTGGACGAGGCCGATCGCCTGGCCGATCAGATCGCGGTGATCGATCACGGCAAGGTGATCGCCCAGGGCACGCCGACCGAGCTCAAGCAGCGGGTCGGCGGCGAGCGCCTGGAGGTCAAGCTGGAGGATCGGGCGCAGGGAGCGCGGGCGGTCGAGGCGCTGGCCGCCCTGTCCGACGAGGAGCCGGGGATCGAGGGCGACACGGTCACGCTGGCGGTGCGACGGCGAAACGGCACGATCGTGGAGGCCGTGCAGCGACTGGGCGAGGCAGGCGTGGGCGTGGATGACATCGGCCTGCGCACGCCGACGATGGACGACGTCTTCCTGTCCCTCACCGGACGGGTGGCCGAGACCGGGCAGGACGACGACGAGGAGGCTGGCACATGAGGCGACTGGTCACCGACACCCTGATCACGGCGGAGCGCAACATCGTCCGCCTCCCCCGCCAGCCCGACCTGCTGGCCGCGTTCACGATCCAGCCGATCATGTTCGTGCTGCTGTTCGTGTACGTGTTCGGCGGCGCGATCAACACGCCCGGCTATGACAGCTACAAGGACTTCCTGATCCCGGGGATCATCGTCCAGAACATCGCCTTCGGGGGATTCGTGACGGCGATGGGCCTGGCCGAGGACCTGAACAAGGGGCTGATCGACCGCTTCCGCTCCCTGCCGATGGCGCGGGCGGCACTGCTGGCCGGCCGCACCTTCTCGGACATCGCGACGAACCTGCTGTCGATGACGATCCTGGTGATCACCGGCCTGCTCATCGGCTTCTCGTTCGACGCGAGCCTGGCCGAGATCGTGACCGGCGTGCTGCTGATGGTGCTGTTCGGCTACGCGTTCTCGTGGGTGTTCGCCTTCCTCGGGATGCTGGTCTCCACGCCCGAGGCGGCCAACTCGCTGGGCTTCATGCTGGTGTTCCCGCTCACGTTCATCTCCTCGGCGTTCGTCCCCCCCGACACCATGCCCGAGGCCCTGCGCTGGTTCGCCGACGTGAACCCGTTCACCGTCGTGGTCGACGAGATGCGCGAGCTGTGGGTGGGCCAGGCAGGCGGCAGCCTGTGGCAGGCGGTGGCTTGGTCGCTGGCCATCATCGCTGTGTTCGCGCCACTCGCCGTGTGGCGGTATCGCAAGACCGCGGAGCGGTAGCTCTTCGTCACCCCGGGCGTTTTAGGCGGTCCCATCGCCTCTGTAGCATCGCAACCGTGGAGGCGGCGGGCAGCGCGGGCGCGGAGCCGGACGAGGAGCGCCTCCGGCCACCGCCTGAGGCGTCGGTGGGCAACCCGCTGTTCGCGCGCATGTACGCGCTCATGGCGCGCAAGGAGCCGCCGCACATGGTCGACCGGCGGCGACAGCTCCTGAGCGGGCTCGCGGGCCGGGTGCTCGAGCTCGGCGCCGGCTCGGGAGCGAACTTCGCCCACTACCCCGCATCGGTCGCCGAGGTGCTGGCGGTCGAGCCCGAGCCCTACCTGCGCGACAAGGCGCTGAAGGCGGCGGTCGACGCGGCGGTCGCGGTCACCGTGATCGAGGCGACCGCGGACCTGCTTCCGGTCGAGGACGGATCATGTGACGCAGCGGTGGCCTGCCTGGTCCTCTGCTCGGTGCCTTCGCAGCCTGCGGCGCTTGCCGAGCTTCGCCGCGTGGTGCGCCGGGGAGGCGAGCTGCGCTTCTACGAGCACGTGCTGTCGCCGAAGGCTTCCGTGGCCCGCAGCCAGCGCTTCGTGGACCGCCTCTTCTGGCCGCGCGCGTTCGGCGGCTGCCACACCGCCCGGGACACGGGCGCAGCGATCGCGGCGACGGGCTGGGCGGTCGAGTCCGAGCAGCGGCTGTGGGAGCCGCCCTGCGCTGTGGCGGTGCCGGTCGGCGAGCACCTGCTCGGAGTCGCGCGCCGGACCTAGCTTGCCGCGCCAGAAGCGTTTTCGGACACGGGCTCCGGGCACCCAACAGGTCGTGCGCGACAGGCGCCGCGAAGCCCTCGCTTCGCTTCCCGACGAAAGCGACCCCACCTTGAAGGCAGTCACCTACCACGGCACCCACGACGTCCGGGTGGACAACGTTCCCGACCCGGCGATCGAGCACCCGACCGACGCGATCATCCGCGTCACTTCCTCGGGCATCTGCGGCTCGGACCTCCACCTCTACGAGGTGCTCGGGCCCTACATGGACGAGGGCGACATCCTTGGCCACGAGCCGATGGGGATCGTCGAGGAGGTGGGCGCCGAGGTCAGCCACATCGCCCCGGGCGACCGCGTGGTGGTCCCGTTCAACATCTCCTGCGGCCACTGCTTCATGTGCGACCAGGGCCTGATGTCGCAGTGCGAGACCACCCAGGTGCGCGAGTACGACACCGGCGCCGCCTTCCTCGGCTACACCAAGCTCTACGGTCACGTGCCCGGCGGCCAGGCCGAGTACCTTCGCGTTCCCCAGGCCCAGTTCGGGCCGATCAAGGTGCCCGAGGGTCCCTCCGACGACCGCTTCGTCTACCTCTCCGACGTCTTGCCGACCGCCTGGCAGGCGGTCGAGTACGCCGACATCCCGGATGGCGGGAGCCTGCTGGTGCTCGGCCTGGGGCCGATCGGCGAGATGTGCTGCCGGGTCGCTCAGCAGCGCGGTGTGGAGCGGGTCATCGCGATCGACCTGGTGCCCGAGCGGCTGGAGCGCGCCCGTGCGCACGGCGTCGAGGTGATCAACCTGGAGGAGCACGACGACATCGCCGAGGTCGTCCGCGCGCAGACCGACGGCCGCGGCCCGGACTCTGTGATCGACGCGGTGGGCATGGAGGCGCACGGGGCGCCGATCGGCAAGGTCGCCCAGCGGATGGCCGGCTTCCTACCCGACGCCGCGGCCCAGAAGGTGATCGAGACCGCGGGGTTTGACCGCCTCAGCGCGCTTCACCTGGCGATCGAGCTGGTCCGGCGCGGCGGAACCGTCTCCCTCTCGGGCGTCTACGGAGGCGCGGCCAGCCCGATGCCGCTGATCCAGATGTTCGACAAGCAGATCAACATGCGCATGGGCCAGGCCAACGTCAAGCGCTGGATCGACGACCTGATGCCGCTGGTCACCGACGACAAGGATCCACTGGGCGTGGAGAGCTTCGCCACACACCACGTGCCGATCGACGAGGCGCCGAGGATGTACGAGGTCTTTCAGAAGAAGCAGGACAACGCGTTCAAGGTCGTGATCAAGCCCTGAGGGCCGAGGGGGCCGCCTAGGCGCCTTCGCAGGGCGCCCCCCACCCGGGGGCGGGGCGCCCGCGCGCGACGGCGCCGGGCAAGAGTCAGCGCGCCGCAAGCTTGCGCTCGCTCTTGCGCTGGGCGACGATCGCTCCCAGCTCGTCCCAGTCGACGTCCTTGAAGTTGTGCATCGGACAGAACTTCGGGCCGCACATCGAGCAGAACTCCGCGGTCTTGAAGTAGTCGTCGGACAGCGTCTCGTCGTGCATGCCCTGCGCGATCTCGGGGTCCAGGGAGAGCTCGAACTGCCGGCGCCAGTCGAACGAGAAGCGGGCCTGGGAGAGCTCGCGGTCCCAGGCCGCCGCGCGCTTAGAGCCCCGCGCGAGATCCGCGGCGTGCGCCGCAATGCGGTAGGCGATCATTCCCTGCTTGACATCCTCCGCGTCCGGCAGGCCGAGATGCTCCTTGGGCGTGACGTAGCAGAGCATCGAGGTGCCGTGCCAACCCACGATCGCCGCCCCGATCGCGCTCGTGATGTGGTCGTAGCCGGGAGCCACGTCGGTGACGAGGGGCCCGAGCGTGTAGAAGGGCGCCTCGTGGCAGACCCTCTGCTGGCGGCGCACGTTTGCCTCCAGCTGGTCGATCGGGACGTGCCCCGGGCCCTCGACCATCACCTGGACGTCGCGGGCCCACGCCCGTTCGGTGAGCTCTCCGAGCGTGTCGAGCTCGGCGAACTGCGCGGCGTCTGAGGCATCGGCGATCGAGCCCGGGCGCAAGCCGTCACCGAGCGAGATCGACACGTCGTGAGCGCGGCAGATCTCCAGGATCTCCTCGAAGCAGTCGTAGAGTGGGTTCTCGCGCTTGTGGTGGACCATCCAGCGCGCAAGCAGACCACCGCCGCGCGACACGATCCCGGTCACCCGGTGCTGACAGAGCGGCAGGTGCTCGAGCCGGACACCGGCGTGGATGGTCATGTAGTCGACGCCCTGGCGCGCCTGGCGCTCGATGACGTCGAGCAGCAGCTCGCCGGTCAGATCCTCTGGACCCTTGACGCGCTCGAGCGCCTGGTAGATCGGGACGGTCCCGATCGGGATCGTCGCCGCGTCCAGGATCGCCTCGCGCGTCGGGTCGATCCGCTTGCCGGTCGAGAGGTCCATCACCGTGTCCGCACCCCACCGCTGGGCCAGGGCGAGCTTGGCGACCTCCTCATCGAGCGACGAGGTGGTCGGCGAGTTGCCGATGTTGGCGTTGATCTTTACCCGCGCCTTCAGGCCGATGGCCATCGGGTCCAGAGCGCGGTGGTGCGGGTTTGCGGGGATGATCATCCGGCCGCGGGCGACCTCGTCCCGGATCAGCTCCCCCGGTAGCTGTTCGCGCTCGGCGACCCGTTGCATCTCAGGGGAGACGTTGCCCCGGCGGGCGATGTGCATCTGAGTCCGGCAGTCGCTGTCGGACGAGAACGTGCTGCGCTGCAGCATGTGCTTCCTCCCTTCGCTGGTGTGAGCCAGATCAGGTTCGGCGGGTCGGCGCTAGGAAGCGCCCTCTCAGCCCCTGCGGACAGGGACTCCCCGGGATGTGCGGATGTCCTGGATCGTACCCGATCGGTGAGGAGACGGCGCGCCCCGCCTGTACGCCGACGCCCCGTGCACCGCGACTCTCAGATCATCGGCTTGACAGCGTCCGTGCTGCGCCCTGGCGAGGAGTCAGGTCCCCGTTGGCCACCTTGCCGGCGATCGTGCCGATGGAGCCGTCGCCGCCATCGCGCGTACGCGCGCCGGCCTGCTCCGGGGTGACCCCGAGCTCGGCCAGCGCGCGCGCCGCCTGGGCATCGAAGCAGCGCCCCTCCAGCCACCTCGCCGTCATCTCATCGTCAAAGCCGGCGTCCGTCCACGCCTGCGCGGCAACCTCGGGAGCCTCACCGCGATCGGCGAGCTGCCCATACCGCTTGATCGTCTCGGCACTGGTCCTGGCTGGGGGCTCGTATACCTTCATGCGGCGCGGGCTCGGGCGGCCTGGCGGGTCAGCGGCTGCTTGCCCCAGCGTGTGTGGAGGCCGTAGTCGATCATCGCGGGCATGTAGTCCTGCGGGGAGGGCGGGCCTGCGGAGTTCGGGAGCAGGCTGCGCGCGCGCCGGTCGCCGAAGCGGGTGTGGACGTCGAAGTAGGGCTCGAAGACGGCCGCCGGGTGGTCGGGGCCCAGCGTTCCGGGGGGCGTCAGGCCTGGGGGCTTGCGGTCGAGGGGGGCGCGGGTGTGCTCGAGCAACTCGGCGACGGTAAGCGCGCGCTCGCCGGCGACGGCGTGAAACGCGCCCGCGGCTCCGGTCTGGTAGAGCGCGCCCTCCATGACCTCGGCGACGTAGTCGACCGGCACGAGGTCGATGATCCCTTCGGGGTCGGCTGGGATCTCGGTGAACAGGCCACGGGCAAATGCTTGCAGCGGCGCATAGATGACGTTGAACGCCGAGGTCCAGCCGCTGCCAGCCTCGCCTACGACGATGCTCGGGCGCACGATCGTGTAGGGCAGGCCGGCCTCGGCGAGCGCCTGCTCACCCTCCCACTTGGTCTGCTCGTAGGTGTTGCGAAAGCCCTCGCCGGGGATCTCGTCGTCCTCGTCGAAGTGGGTGGGTTCCCGGCCACAGACGTAGGCCGTCGAGACGTGCACCATCCTTTCGAGGCCGCTCATCTCCCCCGCCAGCTCGAGCACGCGTCGCACGCCCTCGACGTTGATCTCCCGCGCCTCGGGCAGAGGAAGCGTGAACTCGACCGATGCGGCGCAGTGCACCACCTTGTCGACGTCTTCGATGAGCGTTCGCCGGTCGGCCGCCGCGAGCCCGAGCCCGGGAGTGGTGAGGTCGGCGCAGACGGGATGCAGCCGCGAGGCGGCGGCCGGTGGCTCGTCGTAGAGCTGCGCGAGGACCTTGGCCACGCGCTCGCCGGCCTCCTCGCCGTCTCCAGCGCGCACGGCGAGGAAAACCTCAGGCCCCTCTTCTCGCTCGAGCAGCCGCGCGAGGAACTCCATCCCGAGGAAGCCGGTGGCGCCGGTCAGGAAAACCGCGTCGCTCATGAGAGCGGCGCGCCCATGGCGTGGTAGCCGCCGTCGACGTGGATGATCTCGCCCGTCACCCCGCGTGAGAAGTCGGACAGCAGGTAGCAGACCGTCCCGGCCACCGAGGAGGCATCGTTGGCATCCCAGCCGAGCGGCGCTCGGCCGCCCCATTCGCCGGCGAGCCGGTCGAAGCCGGGGATGCCGCCGGCGGCGGCGGTCTCGATCGGGCCCGCGGAGACTAGGTTCACGCGCACCCCACGCGGCCCGAGATCGCGGGCCAGGTAGCGGGACACGGACTCGAGTGCGGCCTTGGCGACCCCCATCCAGTCGTAGACTGGCCACGCCACCGAGGCGTCGAAGTCGAGGCCTACGACGCTCCCGTCGCTCTGCTCGAGCAGCGGGGCGAGCGAGGCGCCGAGCGCCTTGAGGGAGTAAGCACTGGTGGTAAAGGCCTGGACCGCGCTCTCGGGCGGGGTGTCGAGGAACCCGCCGCCGATGGCGTCGGACGGGGCGAAGGCGATGGCGTGGAGCACGCCGTCGAGCGAACCCCAGCGCGAGCCCAGCTCCTCTGCCACGGCGGCCACGTCATCGGGCTTGTTGACGTCGAGCTCGAGCACGTCGGGCTTCGTGGGCAGGCCTCCGGCGGCACGCTCGGTCATCCTCCGCGCGCGGCCAAAGCTCGTCAGCACGACCTCGGCCCCCTGCTGCTGGGCCAGCTCGGCGACCGCGTAGGCGATCGACTCCTTGGTCATCAAGCCCGTGATGAGCAGGCGCTTCCCCTCGAGCATCAT
>JBPCNQ010000108.1:0-3900 GCA_051001095.1 Thermoleophilaceae bacterium | reverse complement strand
GCGTGACCCTCGTTCCCCACCCCGATGCCTCGAGCTCCACGGTGCCGCGGGCATGTTCGCCCTCCCAGGCGACCGTGTGCTCGGGCTCGAGTCGGCTGATGGCCACCTCGCCGAACTCGCCGAGGTGGCGAGCCAAGCTCTCCACCTCGCTCAGCTCGCTCCACAGCTCGGGGGGCGACTTGACCAGAATGCGATTGGCGGTGAGATCGGGCATCGCCCCCCGGTTCGCCCGCAGCCGGGCGACTCCTTCCGCGTGGAAGGGCCTGGGTCAGGACTTGCGGGGGTGTGCGCGCCCCCCGCCAGGCGTCCCTGCCCGGTTGCTAGGCCTCTGAGTACTCGCCGAACTCCTCGCGCATCACGCCGCAGACCTCGCCGATCGAGGCCTTGTCCTTCAGCGCAGCGCGGATGGGGTGGATCAGGTCGCCGTCACCCTTGGCTGCCTCGCACAGCTCCTCCAGGCGCTTGTCCACGGCCTCCTGGTCGCGATCGGACTTGAACTGGGTCAGTCGCTCGACCTGCTCGCGCTCGGACTCCGGGTCGACCCTGAGGACCTCGACCTCGTCCGCCTCGTCGCTCACGTAGTCGTTCACGCCGACCACGATGTCCTGCTTGATCCGGTAGCGCTCCTCGTAGCCCCAGGCCGACTCCTCCACCTCGGCGCGGATGAACGGGATGCACTCCACCGACCCCCCCAGCTCGTCGACCTTGTCGATCAGCCCCTGGGCCCCGGCCTCGATCTGGTCGGTCAGGCTCTCGACGAAGTAGGAGCCGGCGAAGGGGTCGACGGTGTCGGTGGCGCCCGACTCCGCGGCCAGGATCTGCTGGGTGCGCAGGGCGATCCGCGCGGCGGTCTCGCTGGGCAGGGCCAGCGCCTCGTCGAAGCCGTTGGTGTGCAGGGACTGTGTGCCGCCGGCGACGGCGGCGAAGCCCTGCAGGGCCACGCGGACGATGTTGTTGTGGGGCTGCTGGGCGGCCAGCGTCACGCCACCGGTCTGGGTGTGGAAGCGCATGGTCTGGGACTTCGGGTCAGTCGAGCCGAACCGCTCCTTCATGATCTTCGCCCACATGCGCCGGGCGGCCCGGAACTTGGCCACCTCCTGGAACACGTTGTTGTGGCAGTTGAAGAAGAAGGCCAGCCGCGGGCCGAACTCGTCGACCTTCAGGCCCGCATCGATGGCCGACTGCACGTAGGCGATCGCGTTGGCGAGGGTGAAGCCCACCTCCTGCACGGCCGAGCAGCCCTTCTCGCGCATGTGGTAGCCAGAGATCGAGATCGTGTTCCACTTGGGGACGTTCTCGCGGCAGTAGGCGAACAGATTCGTGGTCAGCCGCATGGCCGGCCCGGGCTCGAAGATGAAGTTCCCGCGGGCGATGTACTCCTTGAGGATGTCGTTTTGCGTGGTACCGCGCAGCTCCTCGGAGTCCACGCCCTGCTCCTCGCCGACCAGCTCGTAGAGCAGCAGCAGGCACGCGGCGGGCGCGTTGATGGTCATCGAGGTGGACACCTCGTCCAGTGGGATGCCCTCGAAGACCCGCCGCATGTCGTCGATGGTGTCGATGGCCACGCCCGTACGCCCGACTTCGCCTTCGCACAGCCGATCGTCGGAGTCCCGCCCCAGCTGGGTGGGCAGATCGAAGGCCATCGACAACCCGGTCGAGCCGTTGTCGATCAGGTAGTGGAAGCGCTCGTTGGTCTCCTTGGCCGAGGCATAGCCGGCGTACTGGCGCATGGTCCAGCGCCGCGACCGGTACATCTCGGGATGGATGCCCCGGGTGAAGGGGTAGTCGCCCGGCGCGCCCAGCTTCTGCTCGAGGTTCTCCGGCACGTCCTCCTCGGCGTAGACGCGCTTGACCTCGATGCCCGAGTCGGTGAAGCGCCGCTCGTCGTCGGGGCCGACGATCGGGGCGATGGTGGGCTGTTGCTCGGGGGTGGCGGCCATGGGGCTCAAGGATACGGGGCCGGGGAAGGGCTCGACCAGCGGTCTCGCGGGGCTGGATCCCACCCTGGGGTCGCCGACGGCGTCGTAGGATTGCCGCCGTGGAGGTCACGGTCCGCCTGTTCGCCATGCTGCGGGAGCGCGCCGGCGCGGGCGAGGTGGTGCTCGACCTGCCCGAGGGGGCGCGCGTCGACGACGCCCTGGAGCGCCTGGGCACGCTGGCCGAGGGGCTGCCCCTGGTCATGGCGGTCAACCGGGAGTACGCGCCCGCCGATCAGGTGCTGATCGCGGGGGACGAGCTGGCGCTGATCCCGCCGGTGAGCGGGGGCGAGCGCGACGCGCGCGCCGTCCACGCGGCGGTGTCGGAGGACCCGCTCTCGCTCGACTCGGTCACGGCGCGCGTGGCCGATCCGCGTGCCGGGGCGGTGGTCTGCTTCCAGGGCGTGACCCGCGACGTGGACCGGCTGGAGTACGAGGCCTACACCGAGATGGCCGTCGAGCGCATGGCCGAGATCGCTCGGGTCGCGGTGGAGCGCCACGGCCTTTGTGTCGCGGCCGTCGAGCACCGGGTCGGCCACGTGCCGCTCACCGAGCCGAGCGTGGTCGTAGCCGCCTCCTCGCCCCACCGCGGGGAGGCCTTCGCCGGCGCGCGGGAGATCATCGATCGCGTGAAGGCCGAGGCCCCGATCTGGAAGAAGGAGGTCGAGGGCGAGGCCGAGCGCTGGGTCGAGGGACGCCCGCCGCGATCAGAGCGGTAGCCGCGCTCCGGCTGCGGTCAGCGTCCCGAGGAGCGTGCCGAGCAGGAGGTTGCGCAGCTCCTCACGGGTCATGTCGCGGTGCGCAAGCCAGTCCACGCAGGCGCCGTCCATGAACCACAGCCAGCCCTCCACGGCGGTGCGCACGGCGGGCGTGGGTCCCTCGGGCGCGATCGCCTCCAGCAGCCTCGCCCCCGTCCGGCGGCGCACGTCGACCACCAGGTCGCGCACCTCGCTCGCGCCCGTTGCCGACTGCATGAGCTTGGCGTAGGGCTCGTCGTTCTCCTCGATCCAGGTCAGGAAGGCGTCGAGGCTGGCCGTCAACCTCTCCAGCGGCGCGAGATCGGGGTCAGGCTCGGTCAGCGCGGCGAGCTCCTCCGCGGCGGCGCTCACCGTGGCCCGGAAGTACTCGGACTTGCTGGGGAAGTAGTGATAGAGCAGCGCCTTGGAGATCCCTGCCTCGCGGGCGATGGCGGACATCGAGAGCTCGTCGTAGGCGTGGGCGGTGAACAGCCTCCCGCCCAGCTCGAGCAGGCGCCGGCGCCGCTCGTCCACGTGCAGTCGCTTGTACGCCGGCTCCCCGATAAGGGCCACCCTAGACGTCTTGTTGACCGATGGTCGGCGAGGCTGTTACGGTGCTGTCGACCGACGGTCAACAGGCGAGAGGGGCGGCATGCTGGAGGAGCGAGTGGCGGAGCTGGAGCAAGAGCTCTCCGGCCTGAGAGAGCGGTTGGCGCGGCTGGAGGCGGCGCCGCCCGCCAGGGTGACCCACCCCGACACCGCGGTGCCCAGCGCGCCGCAGCGCCGGGCGGAGGCGTTCGGACCGGGTGGCAGACTTGGGGCCCCTGAGGCTCCGGCGCGACAGGAAGGGGCCGCCCCACGCCCGCAGGCCGCGCGGTCGCGGGTACCCGCCCGCCCGGCGCTGGACCTGCCCGACCTCGAAGACCTGCTGGGCGGGCGCGTGCTGGCTTGGCTCGGCGGAGCCGCGGTGCTCATCGGCCTCGCCTTCCTGATGGCCCTCGCGGTGTCCAGCGGCTGGATCGGCGAAGGGGCGCGGACCGCTACTGGCGCCGCGGCGTCCGTGGCGCTGATGGCGGTGGGCCTCTGGCTGCACGAGCGGAGGGGCCGCACCGACGCCGCGCTGGCTGCGCTGTCCTCGGGCATCGCCGCGATGTTCGCGGTGGTCACGGTGGCCTCGCAGGTCTACG
>JBPCNQ010000107.1:0-2894 GCA_051001095.1 Thermoleophilaceae bacterium | reverse complement strand
CTCGAGTTCACCGAGGGCATGCAGTTCGACAAGGGCTACATCTCGCCCTACATGGTCACCGACCAGGACCGCATGGAGGCGACGCTCGAGGATCCCTACATCCTCATCGCCAACCAGAAGATCGGCTCGGTCCGCGATGTGCTCCCCGTGCTGGAGCAGGTCATCCAGGCCGGCAAGCCGGTCCTGATCATCGCCGAGGACGTCGAGGGCGAGGCCCTGGCGACCCTGGTGGTCAACAAGCTCCGCGGCACCTTCACCGGCGTCGCGGTCAAGGCCCCGGGCTTCGGCGACCGCCGCAAGCGCATGCTCGAGGACATCGCCATCCTCACCGGCGGCGAGGTGATCACCGAGGAGATGGGCCTCAAGCTGGAGAACACCCAGCTCACCCAGCTCGGCCGTGCCCGTCGCGTCGTGGTGGACAAGGACACCGCCACGGTCATCGATGGCGCAGGCGATACGGAAGCCATCAAGGGTCGCATCAACCAGATCAAGAACGAGGTCGAGAACACCGACTCCGACTTCGACCGCGAGAAGCTGGCGGAGCGGCTGGCCAAGCTGGCCGGCGGCGTTGCGGTCGTAAAGGTCGGTGCTGCCACCGAGACCGAGATGAAGGAGAAGAAGCACCGCGTGGAGGACGCCCTGCAGGCCACCCGGGCCGCCCTCGAGGAGGGCATCGTCCCGGGCGGCGGCGTGGCGCTTCTGCGAGCTTCGGCAGCGGTCAAGGTCGACGCCTTCGAGGACGATGAGCAGACGGGTGCGCGGATCATCCTGCGTGCGCTGGAGGAGCCTGTCCGCCAGCTGGCCCAGAACGCGGGCCTGGAGGGGTCTGTGGTCGTCAACGACGTCCGCAAGGCCAAGAAGGGTCAGGGCCTGGACGCCGACACCGGCGAGATCGTGGACCTGGTCGCGGCCGGGATCATCGACCCGGCGATGGTCACGCGTTCGGCGCTGCAGAACGCAGCCTCGATCGCGAAGAACATCCTCACCACCGAGGCGATCGTCGCCGAGATCGAGGACAAGGACGGCGGCGGGATGGCCGGGGGCGGCATGCCCGACATGGGCGGCATGATGTAGCGATCGCGGAGCGCTCGCTACAGAGCGCTTGTTGGAGCACCGAGGGACCGGCCCACGTGCCGGGCCCTCGTCGTTTCTGGCCCCTGGGGGGTAACTCCTCTACACTGTGTTTAGTTAAAGCTGAACGCGATATAGAGGACGACATGAACGACCTCCATGACCCACAGCAATTCGACCGCGCCTACCACGAACACGTCGCCGCGATGCTGGCCTCTGCCAACCGGGTGCTGCGCGACAACGCCGCCGCCGAGGACGTCGTCCACGATGTCTTCATGCACCTCTGGCGCAAGCCGGAGTCCTTCGACCCGGCCCGGGGCACCCTCGGGAGCTACCTGACGATGATGGCCCGCAGCCGCGCGCTGGACCGCTGGCGCACCCGCGTCGCGCGCGAGGCGGCGGTGGAGCGCACCAAGGCCGAGATCCGCCCCGATTCGGTGATCGGCGAGGACGCCGCAGAGCCGGTGGTCAGGCGCGACAGCCGCAAGCGGATCCTGCGGGCGCTCGACGAGCTGCCGGGCGAGCAGCGCGAGGCGGTCCTGCTCGCCTTCGGAAAGGGCCTGACCGCCCGCGAGATCGCCACCGCGGCCGGAGTTCCGCTGGGCACGGCCAAGAGCCGCGTCCGGCTCGGGCTGGCCAAGGCGCGGACCGAGCTGACCGCCGCCGCGTGACCTCCGAGGGTCTGACCATCCGTGACGTGACCCGGCGCACGGGCGTCGAGGCGGCCACCCTGCGGATGTGGGAGCAGCGCCACGGGTTCCCGGATCCCCAGCGCCTGCCCAGCGGTCACCGCCGCTACTCGAACATCGAGGTAGAGCTCATCCGCCAGGTCATGCGCGACCGGGAGTCGGGGCTGGGGCTGAAGGCCGCCATCGACCGGGCCAAGCAAGCCGCCCGCGGCGAGCGGCCGATCATCGAGGATGACTCGATCTTCTCGGGCCTGCGCCGCCGCCGGCCTGACCTCGAGGCGCACCCGCTGTCCAAGACCGCAATGGTCTCGGTCAGCCACGCGATCGAGGACGAGTGCGCCGCGCGCTCGGCCCAGGCGCTGCTGTTCGGCTCCTTTCAGCGCGAGCGCTTCTACCGGCACGCCGAGCGCCGCTGGCGCGACCTGACCGCCGGCGCCGAATGCGCGTTCGTGCTCGCCGACTTCCCCGAGATCCACCGGCCCGCCGGCGGGCCGGTGGAGGTGCCCGTTGACGAGTCGGAGCCGGTCCGGCGAGAATGGTCGCTGGTCTACGATGCGCCCGGCTTCGGGGCCATGCTCAGCGGGTGGGAACGCCCGGGCCAGGAGGGAGTGCCCGACCCCGAGCGCCGCTTCGAGGCGATCTGGAGCGTCGAGCCGGAGCTCGTGCGTGACGCCTCGACGGTGGCCTGCGGGATCGTCGAGCGGATCGCCCCGGATCTGACCGAAGGCCTCGAAAAGTTGCTCGGGCGGCCGGTGGAGCCCCAGCAACCGACCATCGCTGCACTCACGACCCTCACCAACCGGATCGTGGCCTACGTGAGCGGCTCCCGCTGAGAGCCTCGGTGCGGTGCTCGCCCGGTCGCCGATCGGGCTGCGCTCCTCCCGCTATGCCGCCCCCAGCACCGCACTCATCCGAAGCGGCGTGACTCCGAGCGCCTCGGCGTCTGCCGTGCCCCGCGGCGTTGTCATCGGCTCCTCCATCAGCAGTGCCTCCTCCCACGTCGCGAAGGCGGACGCTCCCATCACCCGCTCCAGGCCGCGCAGCGCCGCGCGGACCCCGAGCAGCGGCACGTGCAGCAGCGGCCGGCTGCGCCCCGCAGGGTGCAGCACGACGCGCACCAGATCGTCGTAGGAG
>JBPCNQ010000106.1:0-2754 GCA_051001095.1 Thermoleophilaceae bacterium | reverse complement strand
GTCTCCCCCGGCTCGATCGCATCGCCCTCGTAGAGGGCGTGAACGTCGAGCTCGTCGAAGCCGGGCACCCAAGCCCCTTCGGCGGTCCGCCGCCCGGCGCACTGCTTAAGCAGCGCCACCGCCTCGTCCACCCCCCCGAGCACCGCGTCCTGCTTCTGGAACACCTGCATGGTCACGTGGGGATGGCGCCCCTCGGCCTCGAGCAGCTCCTTGGTCAGCGTGAAGTAGGCGTCGGAGTAGTAGCCGTCGCGTAGGCGATCGACCGGCAGGCGAAAGACCGAGGGGTCGAGGCGGGTGCGGCGGGCTACGTCCTCCATCGAGCGATGATACGGGGCGAGTCGCCGCCGGCTCGCCGTCTACCGGTCCGGCATGGATGCCGGGTCGGTCGGGGGCATCCTCTCACCGGTCCGGCATGGATGCCGGATCGGTCGGGGGCATCCCCTCGACCCTCAGGATCTCGGAGAGCGCGGCGCGACCGACCTCCAGCTGCTCGTCCGTGGGCTCCCGCGTCCCGACGATCCGCTGGATCTCGAAGCCCGGGCGCCGCAGCGCGCGGGACAGGGACGTGCCCTCGTTGCGCTCGGACCAGGCGAACACCTCGACGGCCACCGCGGCGCTGCCCAGCCCCACGGCGACTTCGGCGGCCGGTCCCTTGAGACCGGCGCGGCGGGCGGCCACGTTGCCCACCGCCGCCGCGGTGAGCATGGGCGCCACCAGGTTCGAGCCGCAGCGATCGTGCTCCTTGTCCGCGTCGGTGGCCTCGCCGTCGGACTCGTACGCGGCGATCGACTTGTGCTCGACCCCGTGGTAGGCCGCCAGATCCCCTCCGCGCAGGGCGAACAGGGCAGGGGCGGCGCTGACGATCCCCACGGCCAGCTCACGGCCCATGGTCCGGCCGCCGGACGAGCGGATCGCCTGCCCGATCAGAGCGGCTCCGCCCATGGTGGCCAGCGTGCGCACGTCCTCCATGGGCAGCCGGGCCTCGGGCAGCCCCCGTTTGACCAGAGGGATGACCGCCACGGCCTCGGCCAGCTTGGCCACCCCGCGCAGCCCGGGTATGCGCTCGCTGGCCCGCCCGCCCAGGTCGGGCTTTGGGCCCGAGGCCGCCTTGACCCCGCCGTCTGAGGTGCGCACCGCCGCCGCCCAGTCTGTCGGGCCGCGAACCAGCAGGCCGTTGCGCAGGGCCATGCCGCCGAGGCGCAGCTTCTCGGGCGGGGAAGGATTCGGCAGGGACGCCGAATCCTTCGAGTTCCTCTCCCCGGCCCCACCGACGATGGGGGGGACGCGACCGTGCTCGCTCATCCCAGCGTCTCCTGCACGAGCTCGGAGTAGAAGCGCGCGGCCAGGCCGAGGTCCTCGACGGGGATCCGCTCGTCGGCGCCGTGCATGAGCGGCGTGGCCTCGAACAGGCCCATCGTGCGCTGGGGGAAGAAGCCGTAGGCCACGCAGTCCGGGAAGGCGGCGCGAAACCAGCGCGAGTCGCTGAAGCCGGCCAGCAGCACCGGGGTGACCGTGGCGCCAGGGTCCTCGCTCGCCACGAACGAGCGGATCGAGTCCATCAGCGGGGTGTCGGCCGGCGAGCGGTTGCCCACCACCGTCTCGTCGAAGGAGATCTTCAGGCCGTCGGCGTCGATGGTCTCGTGGATCCGCGCCAGCGCGTGGTCGGCGTCCTGCTCGGGAAGCGCGCGGCAGTCCACCTTCACCTCGGCGTGCGAGGGGATCACGTTGATCTTCTCCGAGGCGCTGGCCATGGTCGGCGCCAGCGTCACGCCCATCATCGGCTCGAGGAAGGTGGCGATCCGCTCGTCGGCGGCCTCCATCGCCTCCAGCGATCCGGCCATGTCCGAGGGGTCTAGGCCCATCGCCCCCAGGATCGCGACCGGCTCGGGGGCGTCCTCGGGCACGACCTTGGCCGCGGCCAGATCGGAGAGTACCGGCGCCAGCTTGAGCAGCGCGTTGTCGCCGATCCGCGGCATCGACGCGTGACCGGCGCGGCCCTCGGCGGCCACCGTGAAGCGAAAGACGCCCTTCTCTCCGGTGCACACGCCATAGAAGGAGCGGTCGCCGAACTCGAACCGCTGGCCCGCCCCCTCGTTGACCACCAGGTCGGCGCGCACCTTGTCCGGGTGCTGCTCGCAGAGCCATTTGGCGCCGTGCTCGGCCCCCGTCTCCTCGTCGGCGGTGACCACCACCTTCAGCTCACCGGTGGCCGGTCGCCAGCCCTCTTGGGCCAGCGCCACGACAGCGGCCACCTCGGCCGCCACCTGGCTCTTCATGTCCACCGCACCCCGGCCCCACACGCAGCCGTCGCGGATCTCGCCCGACCACGGGTCCACCTGCCAGTCGGCGGGGTCGGCCAGAACCGTGTCGATGTGGCCGAGCAGGCACAGCGTGGGCCCATCGGAACGCGCGCCCATGCGCGCGATGAGGTTGGGACGCCGCTCCACGGCGCCCACCAGCTCGACCTCGAAGCCGGCCCCCTCCAGCAGGGCCCGCAGGAACTCCTGGGCGGCCTGCTCGTTGCCCGGGGGGTTGACCGTGTCGAAGCGGATCAGCTCCTGGAGCAGCTCGGTGGTGGGGCGCTCCAGGTCGTCCGAGTCGGGCACGGAGCCGAGTATAGGAACGCCTCGACCTCAACTGAGAGACTCGCTCCATGGAGCAGCTGTTCGAGGAAGAGGAGGAGCCGCCGCCCGGCCAGACGCCGGTGCCGGCCTCCAACCAGCCGCTGGCCGCCCGGCTGCGGCCCGCCTCGCT
>JBPCNQ010000105.1:0-2906 GCA_051001095.1 Thermoleophilaceae bacterium | reverse complement strand
TCCACAGCCCCCGCATGCGGGCCATGTTGTACTCGAGCTGAGCGAGCTCCACCTGCAGCTTGCCCTCGGCCGACCCGGCGTGGTCGGCGAAGATGTCCAGGATCACGGCGGTCCGGTCGATCACCGGCGTCCCGATCGCCTCCTCCAGGTTGCGCTCCTGCCGGGGGGCGAGCTCGTCGTCGACGGCCACCACGTTCGCGTCGCCCTGGGCGATCGCCTGCTTGAGCTCGGCCAGCTTGCCCTTGCCGAAGTAGCGGTCGGGGTCAGGGGTCTGGCGCTTCTGGGTGAGCGAGCCCACCACCGCCACCCCGGCGGTGCGCAGCAGCTCGCTGAGCTCCTGCAGGTCCGGCTCGTGCGGACCGGCGGCGATCAGCAACGCCCGCTGCCGTGCGCGCGGGTTGCGAATGCCGTGTCCGTTCTTCTGCACCACCCAGCATTCTAGGCGGGGTCAGGGTGGCGCGTGCGGAGAGCGTCCCCGTCAGTCGTGCTCGCGCGCCCGCTCGCGGGCGTGATCCTTCTCCTCGAGCGTCATCGCTCCCGGGTGGCCCTTCCCGGGCCAGGGTGCCAGGAACAGCAGCAGCCGAGTGTCCTCGCTTGCCGCCACGTGGTGCGACTCGCGCGGCTCGAACTTGAACATGTATCCGGGGCCCCCGGACTCGGACTGGCCACTGGCGTCGATCTCCACCGCTCCGGCTAGGACCACGACCCACGCGTGCTCGTGCACCTCGTGGGTCTGCATCTCCTCACCGGCCGGCAGCGAGATGGCGACCACGCGTGCGGCATCGTTCGTGGACAGGATCTGCGGCTTGTGGGGCTCCAGCTCGAGGCCCGCGATGTCGGTGACTTTCATGCCGGCCTGTTGTACACGATCGAGGCCCTTTCGGCCGGGTCGCGCCGGAGCAGGCTAGGCAGGGCCCACGACTTCCAGCCCGGCAGCCCGCGCGCCTTGCGCTTGGCGTTGGTCATAAGTGACGAAGACAAGCGCCTGCAGGCTCAGATCCAACGCGGTCGCGAGGTGCAGGGCATCGAGGGCGCGCTGGGGCGGAGCGAAGACATCTCCGCCGCGCGCCCGTATGGCCAACGTGTATGGCAACAGGTGGATCGCAGCGCAGATGCGGTCGGCACGTTCGATCAACTCGCCACCGCCCTCGCGATGGGCCACGCAGCGGAGCTCCACCTCGAGCAGCTCGCTGGAGACGTGGATCGCTGTCGCGGCCAGCGCGGTGCGCAGGGCAGCCGTCTCGGGCTCGGGGCGAAGCAGCTTGACCGCCGCCGAGGCGTCCACGTAGGCGGTGGTCGCGCTCACCGTTCACCGCGCACCCACTCCAGGGCCCCGATGGCCCGGCGGTCCCGATCCACCGCTTCGGTGTCCAGCCACGTGAGGTCGTCGAGCCCGCTGGTGGCGGGCCGGACGCCGGGGCGCTCGAACAGGCGCTGGCGGTCCAGCGCCGCCTTGGCCTCCGGGGCCTCGTGCCGCAGGGCACGGGCGCCGATGAGGGCGAGCCGGCGCACGTGGCCGGCTTCCGAGTGCGTCTCCTCCTCGCTGAACAGGGGTCGCGTGGAGTCCAGCGCCGCGGCGAGATCCGCATCCCGCGTGACACCTATACGTGGATGGGAAGTGGTCATGCGCTGATGTTACACCACCCGGTGTCACACCTTGAGTCTATCCGGCCAGGCTCGACCGGAGCCGCTCCACCGCCTCGCCCAGCCGCTCGTCCTCCACGGTCAGCGAGATCCGGAAGAAGCCCTCGCCGTTGGGCCCGTAGGCCCCGCCGGGTGACACCGCCACCCCCGACTCCTCGAGCACCATCTCGCAGTAGGAGGCCGAGGTGTGGCCCTCGGGGACCGGGGCCCAGACGTAGATGGTGGCCTTGGGCGCGCCGACGTCGACGCCGATCTCGCGCAGCGCCCCCACCACCAGGTCGCGCCGGCGCTGATAGACGGCGCTCATCTCCCTCGGGATGTGGTCGCCCTCGTCCAGCGCGGTCGCCGCCGCCAGCTGCACGGCCTCGAACATGCCCGAGTCGATGTTGGTCTTGAGCTTCCAGTAGGCCTCGATTGCCTCGGCGTTGCCCACGATCGCCCCGGTGCGCCAGCCGGTCATGTTGTAGCCCTTGGAGAGCGAGAAGATCTCGACTCCGACCTCCTTCGCCCCCGGCGTCTCCAGGAAGCTCGGCGCCACGTAGCCGTCAAACGTGGTCTCGGTGTAGGAGGCGTCGTGCACCACGAGGATGTCGTTGGCGCGGGCGTAGGCCACCACACGGTCGAAGAAGCCGCCGGGCACCACGGCGCCGGTGGGGTTGTTCGGGTAGTTGAGGAACATCAGCCTTGCCCGCTGCGCGTCCTGGACGGTGATGGCCTCCAGGTCGGGCGCGAACCCGAGCTCGGGCACCAGCGGCATCAGCACCGCCTCGGCGCCGGCCAGCAGCGGCCCGCCGGTGTAGACGGGATACCCGGGATCGGCGGCCAGGGCGGCGGTGCCCGGGTCCAAAAAGGCCAGGTTGACGTTGAACACGCACTCCTTCGCCCCCAGTGCGGGGACGATCTCGGTCTCGGGGTCCAGGGACACGCCGAAACGGCGGTCATAGAAGCGGGCAAACGCCTCGCGCAGCTCCGGGCGGCCGCGGTTGGAGGGGTACTGGTGGGTGCCGCCGTCGTGGGCGGCCGCCGCGAGCGCGTCGGGCACGAGCGCGGGGGTCGGGGTGTCTGGGTCGCCGATGCCGAGCGAGATCACGTCCACGCCCGCGGCCTCCTTGGCCGCGATCTTTCGCGAGAGCTCGGCGAACAGGTACGGGGGCAGGCGGTCGAGCCGCTCGCTGGTCTTCATGGCCGGCACTCTATGAGGCGGCACGGCATCGATGCTCGCTCAGCTATCGGTCCGGGAACAGCTCGGCCAGCGCAAGTGC
>JBPCNQ010000104.1:0-4415 GCA_051001095.1 Thermoleophilaceae bacterium | reverse complement strand
CGGCCATCGTCAGGTCGCCCTCGTTCTCCCGCTCCTCGGCGTCGACGACCACGACCATCCTGCCGGCGCGGATCTCCTCGATCGCCTCCTCGATGGTGGAGAACGTGGTCTTGGACGTGCTCATGGGGCCACCACGGTATGGGAGGCCAGCTTCTCGACGTACTTGGCGATCACATCCACCTCCACGTTCACGGCCCGGCCGCGCCCGGCCAACCCCAGTGTGGTCCGCTCGAGTGTCTCGGGAATCAGCGAGACCGTGAACGAGTCGGCTCTGAGGGCCGCCACCGTCAGGGAGACGCCGTCGATGGCGATCGACCCCTTCTCCACCACGTAGCGCAGCAGCCGCGGCTTCACCGCCACCTCCAGCAGCCGGGCAAAGCCGTCCTCGGTCACCGATCGGACCTCACCGACCCCGTCCACGTGACCCTGGACGATGTGCCCCCCCAGTCGGTCGCTCGCGCGAAGTGGGAGCTCGAGGTTGACGCGGTCGCCATCGGCCACGGGTCCGAGCGACGAGCGGTCGAGCGTCTCGGCCATCACGTCGGCCCAGAAGATCGGCCCGTCGATCCCGGTGGCCGTCAGGCAGACGCCGTTGACCGCCACCGAGTCGCCCTCGGCCAGCTCCCCCGCCAGGTCGCCGGTTTCGATGGCCAGGCGCCTCCCGCCGGGCGTCCGCTCGGCCTGCATCACCTCCCCGGTGGCCCTCACGAGTCCGGTGAACACGACTACCACTCCCTCAGGCGAGCGGTGATCAGGACGTCGCCATCGATGCTCTCCACGCTGGTGCCCAGGGCGCAAGTGGCGTCGGCGACGCGCTGGGCGCCCTGGGCCTCGACGGCGCCGCGGGACTCTCGGCCACCGATCAGGATCGGGGCGATGAAGATCCGCGCTTCGTCGATCTCACCGGCGTCCAGGAAGACGCCGGCCAGATGAGGGCCCCCCTCCAGCAGGATCGACTGGATGCGATGTGCCCCGATCTGGTCCAGCGCATCGGCGGCGCGCGCGGCCTCGTTTGCCCCCGAAGCCACAATCACGTCGACGCCTGCGTTGCGCAGCGCATCGGTGGCGGTGCGCTTGGCCGCCCGCGAGCAGACGAGCAGCACCGGTACCTCGGCCGCGGTGCGCACCAGCTGCGAATCGGCCGCCAGGGCCGCCTCGCTGTCGAAGACAATGCGCACCGGTTGGCGGGGCGCTCCCTCGACCCGGGCGGTGAGCAACGGGTCGTCGGCTCGAGCGGTGCCGATGCCCACGGCCACCGCATCGCACTCGGAGCGCCAGCGGTGGGCGCGCGCGCGGGCGGCCACACCCGATATCCACTGCGAGTCGCCGTTGGCGGTGGCCACCTTGCCGTCCAGGGACATCGCGGACTTGAGGATCAGAAGCGGTCGCCCGGTACGTGCGTGCTTGCGGAACGGCTGATTGAGCAGCCGAGCCTCCTGGGAGACCTCCCCGTCGACCACCGCGACATCGACCCCCTCGTCACGCAGGATCCCCACGCCCCGACCCGAGGCCTTGTCGGTCGGGTCGTCAGAGGCGACCACCACACGTCCGATGCCGGCCTTAAGGATCGCGTCGGTGCACGGGGGGGTGCGTCCCTGGTGGCAGCAGGGCTCCAGCGACACGTACATGGTGGCGCCGGAAGGGTCATCGGTGCAGGCTGCGAGGGCCATGCGCTCGGCGTGAGGCTCGCCCGCCCCGGCGTGGAGGCCCTCACCGAGCACGGTGCCGTCGCGAACGATCACGGCCCCGACGAGAGGATTGGGCGAGGTCCGCCCGCGAGCGCTGTCGGCCAGCTCGATGGCGCGCCGCAGGTGGCGCGCGTCGCGCTCTGTAGCCGTGGTAAAAGCCATTCGGGAGTGCGGAGCCGGGTCGGCTCGCAAGTCGACCTTACTCGCCCGGTGCCTCCGGGGCCGGCCCCCGGACAGCTACCTGCATCCCCTCCCCCGGGATTGGAAGAACCCTGGACTCAGCGCCTGCAGCGCTTCTCCGGCGACTTGCTGCTGTAGGTGCCCTCGCCCCTCACCGGAGCGCCCAGACGACACAGCGATATGCGGAAGGGAAAGCCGAAGCGGCTGCCCCTGGGCGGTCCGAGCAGGTCGGTGGCGTACTTGGCGTACATCAGGCCTCGAGCCGCCCACCACTTTCCGGCCTGGAAGCCGCCGTTGCAGCTGCCCGCACCGGATACGCCCGGGCGGTTGAGGTAGAGGAAGCCGTCCACCCCGGCGATGCCGGTATTGGTATTGGGCCGGGGTCCGAGGCCGCGGAAGCGGGGATTGCAGTACACGTTGACCCTGCGGTAGCGACCCTTCTTGCCCAGCTTGTAGTGCACCGGGCCGCGGCCGTTGTAGGAGGTGGAGACCACGAACGGCTTGCCGCCCACCCTGCGCGCCACCCGGCGCCCGTAGGCGATGTTGCTGGCCGTCCAGTCCTGGTGGGTCACGTTGAGCATGAACCCGCGCACCTTGGCCACGCCTATGTAGCGCAGCAGCTTGGCCGTGTAGGCCGGGCTCTTCCAGTCCGAGGCGGTGCCCTCGAGGTAGACGGTGGCGTTGGGCAGCTTGGATAGAACGTCGACGCCGTAGCGCAGCAGGTCACGACGGGCCTTGCGGCGCGATCTGGCCAGGCAGTTGATGGTGCCGATCGAATCCGGCTCGAAGGCCAGGACCACGCGCCTGTCGCCGACCGCGTCGGCGAAGTCGCGATACCACTTCCGCGTCCGGGCGTCCTCGGCCTTGCCGCCGGCGGTGTAGCGCGAGTTGCACTCAATGCCCTGGTGGCGCATGACCACGATCAGGGGCGTGGCGCCCGGCGAGAACACCTGGACGCAGTCGATGTACTGGCGCACCTTGCGCTTCAGGCCAGGGCGCGTGAAGCGGCCCATCCAGCGCGCCTTGGGCTGCAGCGCAAGACGCTCCATGGCCGTGGCGTTGGCCTGCTGGCCGCGCGAACGGTAGATCTGGAGGTCCTTGTAGGAGCGCTCGGTGGGATCGACGAAGAAATGGTCTGCCGCCAGTGGGTTCGGGGCGGCCGGGCTCACCCCCCGCGCATCGGCCGGGATGGCCGGCGAACTGGTGGCATGGCGACCGCAGTCGCGCTCGAGGTTGGGCACCTTGGAGACCTGGAACGGGAGGCCCGGCGGAGTCGGGACGTTGGAGGCGCTCTGGGCCTGAGCGCCTGCCGCTACGCAGCACACGGACACGGCGGCCACCAGGGCGAGGAGCGAGAGACGAATTGAGCGCATGTACCGATGGACCTCCATGATTGGCGTTCCTTGACCAATCGGCCGACGGCGGTCACCTCTGAAGCGAATTGGCGCAAACGCGCCCGCGAGCTCGAAAATGCCTCGGCTCGGCGTTCGCCCCAGCTGCGCTCGACCAGAAGCCGGGAGCAGCTTGCGAAGGTGCGCTAGCGGCAGCGCCGCTCGGGCGCGGAGGTGTAGTACTTGCCGTTGGCCCGCGGGGCCCCGAGGCGGCACAGGGAGATGCGCTTAGCAAAGCCGTAGCGGGTGCCGCGCGGGGGGCCGATCAACTGGGTGGCGTACCTGCCGAACATCAACCCCCGGGCCGGCCACCAGTCGCCGTTGGGCGGGGCGCCGTTGCACCTGCCCGCGCCGGAGATCCCGGGCCGGTTGAGCCACAGGAAGGCATCGACCTTGGCGAACCCCGTCTTGGTGCTGGGGGCCGGTCCAACACCTCGGTAGCGGACGTTGCAGAAGACGTTGACCCCCCGGCCGTTCTTCGCCCGGTAATGCACGGCCCCGCGGCCGTTGTAGGAGGTGGAGACCACGAACGGCTTGCCGCCCACCAGCCTGGACACCTTGCGGCCGTAGCGGATGTTGTTGCTGGTCCAGTCGAAGTGCGTGACGTTGACCATGAACCCGCGCACCTTGGCGATCCCGATGTACTTGAGCAGGCGTGCCGTGTAGCGCGGGCTCTTCCAGTCAGATGCCGTGCCCTCGAGGTAGATCGTGGCGTTGGGCAGCTTGGACAGCTGGTCCACCCCATAGCGCAGGACCTTTTTGCGTGCGCCCCTGCGGGAGCGGGCCAGGCAGCTGATCGTGCCGATCGAGTCGGGCTCGAAGGCGATGATCACGCGCGCGTCGCCCACAGCGGCGCGGAAGGCGCGGTACCAGGCCTTGGTGGCGTTGTCCTCGGCGACGCCACCGGCCGTGTAATGAGAGTTGCACTGCTTTCCCTGGTGGCGCAGCACGGTCATGATCGGCACCGATCCCCGCTGCAGGGCCTGGGCGCAGTTGATGTGGTCGCGGACCTTTCCCCCGAAGTTCGGCCGGGTGAACTTGCCGAACCACACGGCGCGGGGGCGCAGTGCGATCCGGGCCATGGACGCCGCGTTCGCGTTCTTGCCCTGGCGCTGGTAGGTGAGCATGTCCGAGTAGGCCTTCTCCTGGATCTTGT
>JBPCNQ010000103.1:0-2506 GCA_051001095.1 Thermoleophilaceae bacterium | reverse complement strand
CCGACGCCGTCATCGGCTCCGGCCTGCTGGGGAAGGTCGTGGTCCCGGCGCTGGTGGCTCCCGTGCTGGCCTTCGTCGTGGCCGGAACGGCGATCACCGTGGTCTACCGGCTCGTCGGTCGCCTGCGACCCGGGCCGACGGGGGAGGGCTTCAAGGCGGGCCAGATCCTGTCGGGCGGGCTGCTCGCGCTGGCCCACGGCACCAACGACGCCCAGAAGACCATGGGGGTGATCGCCCTCGCCCTGATCTCGGCCGGGTACCTCGACCCCGGCGATCCCCCGCCGCTGTGGGTGATCGCGTCGGCCGCCACCGCTATCGCCCTGGGCACCTACATGGGCGGTTGGAGGATCATCAAGACGATGGGCAGCCGCATCATCAAGATGGACACCGCCCAGGGCTTTGCCGCCCAGGGCAGCGGCGCCGCCGTGATCCTCGCCTCCACCCACGTCGGCTTCCCCCTGTCGACCACGCACACCATCTCCGGCGCGGTAATGGGTGCGGGAGCCGCCAAACGGGTATCCGCCGTCCGCTGGGGCGTCGCCGGCTCGATCGTGGTCGCGTGGGTGCTCACGCTGCCCGCGGCGGCCGTGATCGGCGGTCTGACCTACGGCGTGACCAGCATCTTCGGATCAGACCTCGTCGGGCCGCTGCTGGTGTTCGTCCTGCTGGTGACCACGGTCGCCGTGGTGTACGCACGCCGGGTCGCCCACGGCTCCCCGATCACCGCTGCCGACGGCTGACGTGGGCATCTTCGCCGAGCCCGTCGTCAACTGGGGCCAGTTGCTGAGCGTGCTCTGGGCATCCGCACTGGGCGGGATCGGGGTGACCGCCGCCTTCGCCATCGCCCTGTACGGCGCGGTGCGCGCGGTCGACGCGCGCCGCGGCGGGCAGCCCGCCCTGGCCTACGGCTACTGGACGCTGATGGCCCTGGCCCTGTCGGTGGTGCTCGCCGGCGTGGGGTTCGGCGTCGTGGTGATGACCAGCAAGGGGTGAGGCCGAGGCCCCGTCGGTGCGGTGCTCGCCCGAAGAGAATCGGGTCCGGTGCTCAGGCCGAGCACTCCGGGGCGGCCTCGGCCAGCCGGTCGAGCTCCTCCTCGGTGCACCAGGCCCCGGTCGAGGCGCGGACGTAGGGCGTACCGGGCAGGTTGCGGACGCCGAAGCCCCGTTCGAGCAGGGCGCCGACCGCTCCCTCGGGGTCGGCGGCCTCCCACGAGACCAGCGTTGAACGGCCCCGGGGAGCCACGATTAGCCCGTTGTCGGCCAGCGCCCGGGCCAGCCGCTCCGCCAGCATGGCCGCCCGCTGCTGGACGGAATCGAGGCCGGGCGCCTCGAGCACGTCGAGTGAGGCCAGCGCCCACGCCGAGTGGTGGGTGGCGGGGAAGCCTCCGTCAAAGCGCGCCGCGCCGTCGCGCAGCGGCAGGTCGAGCGCCTGGAGCGGGTCGGAGAGCGATCCATAGCCGGGGGCGGCGGGGTGGAGGGACTCGATCCGGTCGCCGCGCACGTACAGGTAGCCGCTGCCGATCGGCCCGCACAGCCACTTCTGGCCCGAGCCCGCATAGAAGTCACAGCCCAGCTCGCGCACGTCCACTCCTACCGCGCCGATGCCCTGGGCGCCGTCGAGCAGCACGGGCACGCCGCAGCCGGCCAAGGCGGCCGAGTCGACGATCCCCCCGTTGATCCAGGACACGTGTGAGCAGGCGATCAGCTTGGTCTGGGGCCCGGCCGAGGCGCCGACCTCGGCGAAGGGCACCACCCGCACCTCGACGCCGCGCCGCTTCGAAGCCAGCCCCAGCGGCGCCAGCAGTCCGGGGTGCTCCTCGTCGGTGGTCAGAACCTCGTCCCCCGGACCGAGGTCCAGGCCGGCGAGCACAGCGTTCACCCCATCGGTGGTCGCGCCGGTCAGGGCGATCTCGCCGGCGTCGGCATTCATGAGGGCGGCGATCCGCCAGCGCAGCCGCTCGGCGAGCTCGCTCGCATGCTCGAAGGAGGCCTTGCCCCCGCGGCCCTGCTCGAGTTGATCGGCGAGCTCCCGCCCGGCCGCTTCGGCCGCCTCCCGGGGCACGGGACCGACCGATCCGGCGTTGAGGTAGGAGAGGCGCTCCAGGACGGGGAAGTGGGAGCGCAGGTCCACGGGAACGGAATATAGATCGGTGCGGTGCTCGCCCGACCGGCGGTCGGGCTGCGCTCCTCCCGCGAATATGGATCGGTGCGGTGCTCGCCCGACCGGCGGTCGGGCTGCGCTCCTCCCGCGAATAGGCTCATCCTATGGTCCCCATCGTCGAGCGCTCAATGAAGGAGCCCGAGTGGCTCTCCAACGCCTACCTGGTCGCCGACGAGCCCGGCGGTCACGGCGTGATCATCGACTCGGGCGGCCCGTCTGGGCCCCTGCTCGAGGCGATCGAGCGCCACGACCTGACCGTGGAGCACCTGCTGCTCACCCACCACCACGCCGACCACGTGGCCGAGAACCACGTCTACAAGGAGAAGCTGGGCGTGGAGATCCTGG
>JBPCNQ010000102.1:0-3039 GCA_051001095.1 Thermoleophilaceae bacterium | reverse complement strand
CTTCGGCAAGCGCCCGATCCGCCGCGCCTGGTTCTTCGTGGCCTTCCCGGCGCTGGTGCTCAACTACCTGGGCCAGGGAGCGTTCCTGGTCGACGACCCCTCCGGGGTAAGCAACCCCTTATTCCTGCTCGTGCCCCACTGGGCCCGGATCCCGATGGTGGCCCTGGCCACGCTGGCCACCATCATCGCCTCCCAGGCCGTGATCTCGGGAGCGTTCTCGGTCGCCCGGCAGGCCACTCGGCTGGGCTACCTACCGCGGCTGCAGGTGCGCCACACCTCCGCGGACGAGCCGGGCCAGATCTACTTGCCGTTCGTGAACTGGCTGCTGATGGCCGCCGTGCTGGGCCTGGTGATCGGCTTCCAGAGCTCCCACCGCCTCGCCGCCGCCTACGGGGTCGCGGTGATCGGCACGATCACGGTCACCACCACCCTGTTCTTCGTCCTGCAGTGGGTGAGAGTCAAGCGCCCCCGCGGACAGATCGTCGCCGTCGGCGCTTTCTTCCTCCTGTTCGTCGTGGTCTTCTTGGCCGCCAACCTGGTCAAGGTCGGCGAGGGCGGCTGGCTGCCGATCGGCATCGGGGCGGTCATCTTCGTGGTGCTCACCACCTGGCGGCGCGGGCGCGAGCTGGCCGCTGTCAGCCGCAACGAGATCGAGGGCCCGCTGCAGGACTTCGTGGAGGAGCTGCACGCACACGAGATCCCGGTTCAGCGCGTATCGGGATGCGCGGTGTTCCTGAGCCACGGCCACGGCACCACCCCGCTGGCCATGCGGGCCAACGTGGAGCACAACCACACCCTGCACCGCAACGTGATCGTGCTGACGCTGAACACGCCCCCGGTCCCGCGGGTGGCACCCGAGGAGCGTCTGAAGGTCGATGACCTCGGCTTCCGCGACGACGGCATCTGCCAGGTAACGGCGACCTTTGGCTACGAGGAGCCCACCAGCCTGCCCGAGATCCTGCGCATGGCCCAGGAGAACGGACTGGAGGGAGGCGATCTCGACGTGGACTCCGTCAGCTTCTTCGTGTCGGCACCCGAGCTGAGGATCACCGACTCGCCGGGGATGGCGCGGTGGCGAAAGCACCTGTTCGCGGCCACGACGAGGGTCACCTCCGACCCGATCGAGTTCTTCGACCTACCGCGTGGGCGCACCGTGTCGATGGGCGCCGAGATCGAGATCTGAGTCCGGGCCTCGGGTCGGCTACAAGACGCGAATGTGGTCGGCCGGCTCGGCGGGCAGGTTCGGGATCAGCGTGTAGCTGCCCTCGATCTCCACGCGGCCGCCGTCCCGGCGGCGTCGGTACGCGCCATGATCGCTTGACCGGCGGTTCGCGTCGGCCGGCCCGGGGAGGTCCCGCCAGGACTGCGAACGACGACGGAGGACAGATGAAGATGGTCGATGGGATCGCGACGGTGTGGCTGCCGGTCACCGACATGAGTCGGGCGAGGAACTTCTATGCCGATGTGCTCGGCCTCGAGGTCGAGCAGGCCGACGAGGAGTGGTCGATGCTGCGCGCCGGCCAGGTTCTGATCGGCCTCAATGGCCGCGAGGAGGAGTCGCCGCGCGGCTCGGGGGGCGCGGTGCCCGCCTTCAAGGTCTCGGGCTCGATCGAGGACGCGGCCGAGGAGCTGTCGTCCAGGGGCGTCGAGGTGCCGGGGGGAGTGACCGAGCATCCGTGGGGCAAGATCGCCCCGTTCAAGGACCCCGACGGCAACGACCTCCAGCTGTACGAGGCCCCGGCGAGCTGAGTGCGCGGCTGGCCGACGCTCACGCGGCCAGGCGTCCCAGCAGCCGCGCCGCGTCGCGCAGCTCGGCGGGGTCGTGGCTGGCCATGGCCACCAGCCGCAGCCGCGAAGTGCCATCGGGCACGGTCGGCGGCCGGATGGCCTGGGCGAACACCCCCTCGGCCAGCGCCGACTCGCACAACGCCATCGCTGCATGAGGGTCGCCTACCACCAGCGGCACGATCGGCATTTCCCCCGCCTTCACGGCGAACCCCTGGGCGGCGAGCTCGCCGCGCAGCACCCGCGCGTTGGCCCGTAGGCGCTCGACCACCGACGGCTCCTCGCGCACGATGCGCAGGGCCTCGCGAGCGGCCCCGACCGAGGGCGGTGGCAGCGCGGTCGAGAAGATCAGCGTGCGCGCCCGGTTGATCAGCAGCGTGGCCGTCCCGGAGTCGCAGCAGGCAAACGCCCCGTAGCTGCCCAGCGCCTTGGACAGCGTCCCGACCACTACGTCCACCTCCCCCTCCAGGCCCAGCGCCGCCACCAGGCCCCGCCCGCCGGGGCCCACGACGCCGGTCGCATGCGCCTCGTCGACGATCACCCGTGCGCCGTGGCGGCGGGCCAGCTCCACGATGCCGGCCAGTGGCGCGGGATCCCCGTCCATGGAGAACACCGAGTCGGTGACGACGGTCGCGGGCCGGTCGCCGGTCTGATCCAGTGCCTCGGCGAGCGCGTCCAGGTCGGCGTGCGCGTAGACCACCGTCTCGGCGCCCGCCAACCGGCACCCGTCGACGATCGACGCGTGATTGAGCGCATCGGAGAGCACCACCTGGCCGCGTCCGGCCAGCGTGGCGATCACGCCCGTGTTGGCCAGGAAGCCCGACCCGAACAGCACACAGGCCTCGCTGCCCTTGAACGCCGCCAGCTCCGCCTCCAGCTCGGCGTGGGGCGCCATGTTGCCCGCCACCAGGCGGGAGGAGCCGGCGCCCGCCCCCCACCGCTCCGCCGCCTCGGCCGCGGCGGTGCGCACCCGGGGATCCTCGGCCAGGCCCAGGTAGTCGTTGGAGCACAGCAGCAGCACGTCGCGTCCGTCCAGGTGCACGTGGGCGCCCGGCGCGCTCTCGATCACGCGCAGCTCCCGCAGCAGCCCGGCCCGGCGGATCTCCTCCAGCGCCTGCTCGACGCCGCTCACCGGCGCGCGCGATCGCAGGTGAGGCAGTGCGCGGTCCAACCCACGGGCAGCACCTGCACCCGCAGCTTGCGCCCGCAGGAGGCGCAGTAGCGCGGCGGGTCGGTGGCCGCCCGCCGTGCGCG
>JBPCNQ010000101.1:0-3506 GCA_051001095.1 Thermoleophilaceae bacterium | reverse complement strand
TGCGCCTGCTGGGGATGGAGATGAAGATGCGCCAGTACCGCGAGGGCAAGGCCTTCTGCGACGCCGTGGTCGCCTCCGGTGGGCCGGCGCTGCTTCGGGGCGTTTGGGATGGCCCCGAGGCCTTGCCCGACGCCCGGGAGCTAGGTCACCCGGAGCGCTGGCTGGCCCGCCGCAGCGCCGCGACTACCTAGCGTCTCGCTCTGCCAAGGGCTGGCCCCAGCGGCGTAACCGCACGTCGCTCGAGGTTTACGTACACGTGTTCGGTGGTATACAACTACCGAGCTTAGATATAATAAGCTTCGATTTACCCGTTCGAAGGAGAGGTAGCAACTTCATGGCAGAGCAGACCCCCACGCAGCGAAAGGCCACCGCACAGAAGGCCGCCGCCACCCGCAAGCGCAACGCCGCCTCGGGCCGCGCCAAGACGACCAAGTCCGCTGCCAAGGGCACCGTGACCACGGCTCGTCGCAACACCCGCAACACCAGGCGCAGCACCTCCAGCGCGGCGAAGCGCACCGCCACGAGCGCCCAGCGCACCGCTTCCACCGGTGCAGAGGCCGGCGCCCTGCGCGTCGAGGCCCTGGCCACGAGCGCCGAGCGCGCCGTGCTGATCCCGGTCGGTGCCGCTCTGACCGCCCGCGACAGCGTCGTCGAGGCCGTCAAGCCCTACACCAGCCGCACCACCGCGGAGCGTGAGCTGAACAAGCTGCAGCGCCAGGTGACCACCGACCTCAAGAAGTTCGAGCGTCGTGGCAACACCGCCCGCAACCGCGTGCGCCGCGAGGTCAAGCGCACCCGCACTCAGGTCGAGCGCGAGTTGCGGCAGCGTCGCAACCAGGCCACCCGCCTGGTCAAGCGCAACCGCCGTGAGGCCGAGCGGCAGGTCACGTCGGTCCGCCGCGATGTCGAGCACCAGGTGAAGGCCACCCAGGGCAACGTCGAGACGCAGACCGGCAAGGTCTCCGACCAGGTGGCGTCGACCCTGTCGTAAGCGCCAACCCTTCCCCCCGGCCGGCCGGAGAGACCGGACCGGGGTAAGACTGCCGACCTCATATCCCGTCGGCAGTAGCAGCATCTCTCCTCCCTCAGCCGGCGGCGCTCTGTTTCTAGGGCGCCGTCGGCCTTTGAGGAGGTCTATCCGATGTGGCCCGGCGTGTCAGGCTCTCTCGTCTTGCCGGGACTGGCCGTGCGACTCTGCGACAATCGGAGGAGATGTCCTCCGAACAACAGATCCGTGATGCGCTGCGCAAGGTCATCGACCCCGAGCTGCGCAAGGACATCGTCGAGCTGGGCATGGTCCGGTCGATCGACCAGGCCGACGACGGTCGCGTGCACGTACGTGTGTCGCTGACCACCGCCGGCTGTCCGATCCGCGCGCACTTCACCACGGCCGTGGCCGAGAACGTGGGGGCGCTGGATGGGGTGACCGCGGTGACCGTGGACTTCGACGTGCTCTCAGACTCCGAGAAGCAGACCCTCCAGCAGCGCCTGGGTCGTCAGGGGGGCCTGCCCCAGGGAGCGCTGGCCCGCGTGAAGAACGTGATCTGCGTCGGCTCGGGCAAGGGCGGTGTGGGCAAGTCCACCGTGACGTCCAACCTCGCGGCCGCGCTCCAGACCGAGGGCAAGACGGCCGCCGCGATGGACGCGGACGTGTGGGGCTACTCGATTCCTCGCATGCTGGGAGTGCACGGCCGCCCCAAGATCACCGCCGACAGGAAGATCGTGCCGCTCGTCGGGGCCGGCGGGGTGCAGGCCATCTCGATCGAGTTCTTCCTCGACCGTGAGGACCAGGCCATCACCTGGCGCGGTCCGATGCTGCACAAGGCCATCCGCCAGTTCCTGGAGGACGTGGAGTGGGGCGAGTTGGACTACCTGTTGATCGATCTGCCCCCGGGCACGGGCGATGTCTCCATGACGCTGGCCCAGCTGCTGCCCCAATCACAGTTCGTCATCGTGACGACCCCCCAGCCGGCCGCCCAGAAGGTGGCCAAGCGGGCCGCCGACACCGCCCAGCGCTACGACCTGCAGATCGCCGGCGTAGTGGAGAACATGTCGGGCTTCACGACCCCGGCGGGCGAGCGGCTGACGATCTTCGGGGAGGGCGGCGGCCAGGAGCTGGCCGACGAGCTCGATGTCCCGCTGCTGGGCAAGGTGCCACTCGACGAGGCGCTGCGGATCGGCGCCGACGAGGGGCTCCCGCTGGTGCTCGACGACCCCGACTCCCCCGCCGCCCAGGCCTTGAGGCACATCGCCCGCGGCCTGATCGCGGTCACGCCCCAGCAGATCGCGGTGCTTCAGGAGCCTTCAGGCCCGCCCATGGAAGGGGTGCCCGAGGTGACCGGCACCGCGCTTCCAATGGCTCACTGAGCGCCTGCGCCGTCCTTGAAGTAGGCCGAGTTGATCTCGGTGAACTTGTTCCACTCCTCCGGGAGCTGGTCCTCGGCGAAGCAGGCGTCCACGGGGCAGGCCTCGACGCAGGCATCGCAGTCGATGCACTCCTCGGGATCGATGAAGAGCTGCTCGACCTTGTCGTAGTCGGGCTCGTCGGGAGTGGGATGGATGCAGTCGACCGGGCACACCTCGACGCACGAGTTGTCCTTCTGGCCGATGCAGGGCTCTGCGATGACGTAGGCCATGAGGTTGGTTCCTTGGGAGTCGGGTTCCGGCACCGCTCGGCCGGGCCAGGCGGACGGCCATCTTACAGATGGCCTAGGGTCGGCCTTCGTGATCCTGCTCACCGGCGCGACGGGCACAGTCGGGCGGGCCGTGCTCTCCCGTCTGGCCGACTCCACCGAGCCCGTCCGGTGCCTGGTGCGCGACCCCCGGCGGCTGGGCCCCGAGCGGGTTCGGGTGCAGATCGTCCTCGGCGATCTGGCTGACCCGGCGTCGTTTCGCAACGCCCTTCGGGGGGTGGACTCCGTCATTCACCTGGCCGCGTCGATCCGCGACCAGCCGCGGGGATCGGTGGAGGAGCTGAACGGCATGGCCACCATGCGCCTGGTCAGGGCCGCCGAGCGCGCGGGTGCCCGCCGATTCGTGTTCTTCTCCTCCCTGGGGGCCAGCCCCTTGTCGTCGGCACGCTTCATGCGCAGCAAGGCCCTGGCCACCGAGGCGGTGGAGCGCGCCGACCTCCAGACCACGGTCTTCAAGCCCTCGATCGTCTATACGCCCGGAGATCCGTGGCTGACCTTGCTCGAGCGCCTGGCCTGGCTGCCGCTGGTGTTCGTGTCGGGCTCCGGCCAAGCCCTCTACCAGCCGATCTGGGCCGAGGACGTGGCCGACGCGCTGCTCGCGGCGCTGGAGCTGCCGGCCTCCGACGAGCGCCGGGCCTTCGAGCTCGCCGGTCCCGAGGCCCTCTCCTACGACGATCTGGTGCGCGTCGTGCTGCACCCCGCGGGGCGCAGCCGTCCGCTGCTGCCCGTGCCGCTGCTCGGGGTCCGCGCGACGCTGCGAGGACCGGGGCGGGTGATGGGAGCGTCCACCTTCGCGAAGGGGGAGGAGGCACT
>JBPCNQ010000100.1:0-3713 GCA_051001095.1 Thermoleophilaceae bacterium | reverse complement strand
AGGGCCAGCGTGGAGCCCAGCGCGTAGAGCACCACCCCGACCCGGAGGGTGCGCTCCCCACGCGGGAGCACGAGTAAGGCGAGCGCGCAGAAAGCCGGGATGGCCACGTAGGCGGTGAACGGGAAGGGCGCGTACCCGCCCTCGGTGAAGGCGACGGTGAGCAGCACCGGGGGCGCCAGTCCAGCCACGGCGAGGGCCGCGCCGTCGACCCTCTTGACCGGCACGCCCTCCCCCCGGGCCGCGAGGGCGTAGGCCACGCCGCCCATCGCCACGAATAGCCCGGCGACCGGGCTCGAGATCGCCGAGAGGACGCCCAGGAGCGGAGCTATCAGCCGGCGGTCGCGCTGCAGCGCCAGGCAGGCGGCCAGGCCGAAGGCCACGCCCAGGGCGAAGGGCAGCCGGTTGGTGGCCATGAGCGTCGCCGAGCCCAGCCCGAACCAGAGCGCGCCCCAGCGGTAGCGGTGGGGACCGAAGTGGCGGTGGACCAGCTCGGTGAAGCACGCGGTCGCCGCGATCGACGAAAGGCCGCCGGTGACCTGGGGTCCCAGCAGCCAGACCAGCGGCGGCGACAGGATCGAGTAGGCGGGCGTGTGGTGGCCGCCGTACCACTGGCCGTTCCAGATCGTGAACCCCTCCCGGCCGAACAGCTCGGCGCGGAAGATGTGGGCGGCCAGGTCGGGCGAGCGCGGCTTGACCACGACGTAGACCAAGGCGAGGGCGAAGGTGAGCAGCGTGGGCGCCACCCGCCACGGGTCGATGCGGCCCAGCCGGCCGCGGAGGCGCGTCCTCTCCGGCGTGGTCTCCTCGACCGCTGCGGGTGCCGCCTCGGGACGCCGGCGGGCCGGCGCCGCGACTGAGAACGCTGGGCGCGGCACCGGGTCAGGCTAGCGGCTGGCCGGGGCGCTCACGACCCGCGCCTCGACTCGCTCAGCGGCGAAGCGGGCCTTGGCGCTGGCCAGTTCGTCCCAGAGCTCGTCCACCCGCCTTCGAGCCTAACGGGGGTCGCGGTGCCTCACGAGAGGAAGCCGGCCACCCGTTCCACCACCGCGGGGTCGTCCAGCCACGGCCAGTGGCCGGCCCCCGAGACCACGTGGACCTGCCCTTGACCTCCCAGCGCCGCGGCGTAGTCGTGGGCGAACCGCTCGGGCAGGTAGGGGTCGGCGGCTCCCCAGACCACCAGTGCCGGGCAGCGCAACTCCCCGAGGCGGGAGCCCGCCGCCTCCAGCACGGCCTCGGGCGCCGAGCGGTACAGCCGCAGGATCGCCCGCTGGGTGCCGTGGTCGAAGTGGCGCCAGGCCTCGTCGAGCTCGTCCTCGGGGTAGGGCCTGCCGTCGGGGAGGGCCAGCAGCCGGCGGGTGGCGAACCTGGTGGTGAAGCCCATGGTCATCTCGCCGATCAGCGCACGCCGCCACAGGGCCGCCATCCGGTGCCAGCGATAGCCGGGCAGGAGCGGCACGGCGTCCAGGAGCACGAGCCGCTCCACCCGCTCGGGTCGGGCCTGGGCCAGCGCTAGGGCGGCCGCGCCCCAGTCGTGGGCCACCAGCCGAAAGGTCTCGACGCCGCGGGCATCGAGAAAGGCGGACAGCCAGGTTGAGTACCCCTCGATGGAGTAGTCGAAGTCGTTGGGCTTTCCCGACTGGCCGAAGCCGGGCAGGTCGGGGGCGAAGCCGCCGGTCCGCTCCAGGAATCCGCGCCAGAGAAGACCCGTGTTGGGCACGCCGTGCACGTAGAGGATGGGGACCTCGCCGCCCGGGGTCTCGAACCACCGGGTGTCGAGACCGGCGATCTTTTCGCGACGCTCCTCCATCGGGGCGCATGCTCGCTCATCTACGCTCGACGGGTGGACCAGGTCGTGCAGATCGCCGGGGCCCTGCTCATCCTGATCGCCTTCACGGGGGTCCAGTTCGGGCGCGTGGACCCGCTCTCGCTCACGTATCTGTGGCTAAACCTGGTGGGCTCGGCCATCCTGGCCGCGCTGGCCTACGTCGAGTCGCAGTGGGGCTTCCTCCTGCTGGAGACCGTCTGGGCGATCGTCTCGGCTCACGGGCTGATCCAGGCCTCGCGCGGCCGGACCCCGGGCGGGGCGCACTGAAGGCCGTCGCGCCCGCGGAGTGGAGGCGCCCGGCGCCACGGCGCCTGCACGTCATCCTCGACCGGCTGGCGGCCACGTTCGGCCATACCCGCGGCGAGCCTCACCACGCGCCGATCGACGAGCTGGTGCTCACCGTGCTGTCCCAGAACACCAACGACCGCAACCGCGACGTGGCCTACGGGCGCCTGCGTCAGCGCTTCGAGTCGTGGAACGACGTGCGCGACGCGCCGGTGGAGGAGGTGGTGGAGGCGATCCGGCCCGGCGGCCTCGCGATCACCAAGGCGCCACGGATCCAGGGCATCCTGCGCGTGCTGGGAGGCGACGATCTCTCGCGAATGGAGCACGAGCCGCTGGCAGAGGCGCGCGCCGAGCTGTGCGAGCTGCCGGGCGTGGGCCGCAAGACCGCGGCGTGCGTGCTGCTGTTCGCCTTCGCCCGCCAGGACGTGCCCGTGGACACCCACGTTCACCGCGTCGGTACGCGGCTGGGGCTGTTTCGCCCGGGGGCGCCGCTTGGGGAGGCCCACGACGAGATGCTGCGCCTCTCCGCGCGCGAAGACCCGTATGAGTCGCACATGGCGCTGATCCGCCACGGCCGGCGCACGTGCACCGCACGTGCGCCGCGCTGCGGTGAGTGCCCGCTTCAGCGCATGTGCCCCTACGCGCGCGGCGAGCTGTGAGCGTCGCCACGGTCACGTCCGGGCCCGCCGCGGCCCCTGCCGGAGGGGCAGCGCGCCCGCCTCCCGGGCAGTCCACTGGTCGACGCATACTCATCTGCCATACTCACGCTTAGATTTTCTACGGAACGAAGCACGACGCAAAGGAGAGTGAGCGATGGGCAAGACCATCGGAATCGATCTGGGCACGACCAACTCGTGCATGGCCGTGCTCGAGGGCGGTGAGCCCACCGTCGTCGAGAACGCCGAGGGCGCGCGCACCACGCCCTCGGTCGTGGCCTTCACCGAGGGCGGTGAGCGGCTCGTCGGAGCCCCCGCCAAGCGGCAGGCCGTGACCAATCCCGAGAACACCATCTTCTCGATCAAGCGCTTCATGGGACGCAAGGAAGCCGAGGTCAAGGAGGAGGAGACGATCGTGCCCTACGCGGTCGTCCGAGGCTCCAACGGCGACGCGCAGGTCAAGGTGGGCGACAAGGACTACGCCCCGCCGGAGATCAGCGCGATGACGCTGCAGAAGCTCAAGGCCGACGCCGAGGCGTACCTGGGCGACACCGTCGACAGCGCGGTGATCACCGTCCCGGCCTACTTCAACGACGACCAGCGCCAGGCCACCAAGGATGCCGGCAAGGTCGCCGGGCTGGACGTCAAGCGCATCATCAACGAGCCCACCGCGGCCGCGCTGGCCTACGGCCTCGACAAGGAGGACGCCGATCAGACCATCCTCGTCTTCGACCTCGGCGGCGGCACGTTCGACGTGTCGGTGCTCGAGATCGGTGACGGAGTGTTCGAGGTAAAGGCGACCGCGGGTGACAACCACCTCGGCGGCGACAACTTCGACAAGGCGATCGTCGACTGGCTGGTCGACGAGTTCAAGCAGGCCGAGGGCCAGGACCTCTCGCAGGACAAGATGGCCCTGCAGCGCCTCTACCAGGAGGCCGAGAAGGCCA
>JBPCNQ010000099.1:0-5880 GCA_051001095.1 Thermoleophilaceae bacterium | reverse complement strand
GCCGTGGTCCCTACAGGCCGCCAGCACCGCCGCCACCTGATCGGTGTCCGCCGGGCAAACCACGCAGAGCGACTCGCCTGCGAAGCGCCCGGTCCAGTCGCGCTCGTAGCTTTGCCGGGCGGTCGGCACGTGCGCCGCCCCCACGACCTCGGTAAGCGCCCTGATCAGCTCTCCCGACAAGAAAGCCGAGGCTATTGCAGCCTGGCCGGGTGCGGGGGCTATGTCGATGTCCCTGGTGATCCGCTGACGGTCGCCCTCACCTCGCGGTACTCCGTGGGGTCGAAGCTGCGCGTCCGGCGCCGGTACTCGGTCATGAGCCCGGGCCAGTTGTTCACGACTCGTCCTTCGCTGTTCTGGCCATACCAGCTCTCGCAGGCGGTCCAGATCGAGTTCTGCAGGCGCCGCTGCACCGCCTGTCCGGACCACCGCTGCACCTCGGGGCGGACCTCCAGGGCGGAGCCGGCCGACCGTGCCGCGCGCAGGGAGTCGACCACGTAGCCGACCTGGGCCTCGATCATCTCGATGATCGACCCGACCCCCAGGTTGGTGTTGGGGCCATAGAGCATGTACATGGCGGGAAAGCCGGCCACGGCGATCCCCAGATGTGCCTCCGCGCCCATCGACCAGGTCTCCTGGAGCTCGCGCCCGTCGCTGCCGATCACCTGCATGGGGAATACGAAGTCGTTGGCGCGAAAGCCGGTGGCGTAGACGATGCAGTCGACCTCACGCTCCACTCCGCCGGCCACCACGCCGCGCTCGGTGACGCGCTCGACGCGGTCGGTGATCACCTCGACGTTGCGGCGCGCCAGTGCGGGCAGGTAGTAGGAGGAGAACAGGATCCGCTTGCAGCCGAAGGGATAGTGGGGCCGCAGTTTCACTCGCAGCTCGGGATCATGGAGCTGGCGGCGCATGAATAGCTGGGAGAACCCGCTCATCGCCCACCGCAGCGGCGGCACGGCGATCAGCCCCAGGATCATCACCTCCATGTAGAGCAGGGTTCCGTGGCGGCGGAGGGCCTGCACCCCGGTCACGTGCTCGATCAGGCGCTTGTACCACCCCGGGTAGCGAGCGTTGCGGCGCGGGAGCATGTAGGGCGCCGTTCGCTGATAGACGTCGAGGTGGGCTGCCTTATCGGCCAGCGGGGGCACGAACTGCACCGCGCTGGCGCCCGTGCCGACCACGGCCACCCGCTTGCCGGTCATGTCGTAGTCGTGGTCCCACTCGGCGGAGTGGAAGGAGCGGCCGGCGAGCTCGTTCAGTCCCGTAACCGACGGCCACCGAGGCCGGCTGAGCTGCCCGCAGGCCACCACGAGCGCATCGGCCTCGTGGCTCTCGCCGTCGGTGGTCTCGAGCCGCCACCGCGCAGCTTCCTCGTCGAACTGCGCGCGGGCGATCTCCGTGCGGGTCCTGATGTGGGCGTCAACGCCGTACTTGGCTGCGGTGGCGTGCAGGTAGTCCAGGATCTCGGCCTGCGGCGAGCACGGCCGGGACCAATCGCGTCGCTGCTCGTAGGAGAACGAGTAGAGGTAGGAGGGCACGTCGCACGCGGCCCCGGGATAGGTGTTGTGAGACCACACGCCGCCCAGGCCCTCGGCCCGCTCGAAGACCGTGAAGTCCTCTACTCCCTCGCGGCGCAGGGCGATGGCCATGGCGATCCCGCTGAACCCGGCTCCGACGATCGCCACTCGCACGGCTGCGATTCTCCCAGGTCCGCCTTGCTGGTCGCCGGGAACCGACTCGCCAGTCAGCCAGACTAGGATCAGGCAGAATAGGAGCAGGCCTTCGAGCGCGCGGACCCCGACCTTCGAGCGCGCGGACGCCGGCCTCGACGCCCCGCGCATCCACCCGACGAGAGGACTCTCACCATGGCGAGCACTGAAGCACTGGTCTTCGACGCAGTCCGCACCCCCCGCGGCAAGGGCAAGTCAAACGGCTCGCTGCACACCACCAAGCCGGTGGACCTCGTGGTCGGCCTCATGCACGAGACGCTGGGCCGAAACGTCAAGCTCGACCCCAACCGGATCGACGACGTGGTGCTCGGCTGCGTCTCGCCCGTCGGAGACCAGGGCGCCGACATCGCCAGGACCGCCGCTCTGAAGGCGGGCCTGCCCGACACCGTGGCCGGCGTGCAGCTCAACCGCTTCTGCGCCTCGGGCCTCGAGGCCGTGAACATGGCCGCCCAGAAGGTAGCGTCCGGATGGGAGGACCTCGTCTTCGCCGGCGGCGTCGAGTCGATGTCGCGCGTGCCGATGGGCTCGGACGGCGGAGCCTGGGCGATGGACCCCGAGACCAACTACGACACGTCGTTCGTGCCCCAGGGCATCGGCGCCGACCTGATCGCCACCGTCGAGGAGTTCTCCCGCGACGACGTGGACGCCTACGCCGCCCGGTCGCAGGAGCGCGCCGCCGCCGCCCGCGACTCGGGCAAGTTCGACCACTCGGTGATCCCGGTGGCCGACATAAACGACCAGGTGGTGCTGGACAAGGACGAGTTCATCCGGCCCGGCACCACGCTGGAGGCGCTGAACAAGCTGAACCCCTCGTTCCAGGTGATGGGCGAGATGGGCGGCTTCGACGCGGTGGCGCTGCAGAACTACCACTGGGTCGAGGAGATCAACCACGTCCACACGCCGGGAAACTCCTCGGGCATCGTGGACGGAGCCTCACTGCTGACCATCGGCAACGCCGAGATCGGCGAGGCGCTGGGCATGGAGCCGCGCGCCCGCATCCTGGCCACCGCGGTCTCGGGCTCGGACCCGACGATCATGCTCACCGGCCCCGCGCCGGCGTCCAAGAAGGCCCTGGCCAAGGCCGGGCTGACCAAGGACGACATGGACCTGGTCGAGATGAACGAGGCCTTCGCCGCCCTGGTCCTGCGCTTCGTGCGCGACATGGACATCGACATGGAGAAGGTCAACGTGAACGGCGGGGCGATCGCCATGGGCCACCCGCTGGGGGCCACCGGCGGCATGATCCTGGGCACGCTGATCGACGAGCTCGAGCGCACCGGCGGGCGCTACGGCCTGGCCACCCTGTGCGTGGGCGGCGGCATGGGCATCGCGACCGTCATCGAGCGCGTCTAGCCGCGCGGGACCGACGAGAGGAATCGAACCACTCATGGCAGAGAGCACCACGATCAGCTGGGAGCGGGACGACGACGGCGTCGTCGTCCTGACCCTCGACGATCCGAATCAATCGGCCAACACGATGAACCAGGCCTACCTGGAGTCGATGGGCGCTACGGTCGACCGCCTCGAGGCCGAGGCCGACGACATCGCGGGGGTGATCATCACCTCGGCCAAGTCGACCTTCTTCGCCGGCGGCGACCTCAACGACCTGATCAAGGCCGGACCCGGCGACGCGGCGGCGGTGGCCGAGAACATACGCACGATCAAGGCGCAGCTGCCCCGGCTGGAGACGCTGGGCAAGCCGGTGGTGGCCGCCATCGACGGCGCCGCCCTGGGCGGGGGCCTGGAGATCTGCCTGGCCGCCCACCACCGGATCGCCACCGAGAACCCGAAGATCCAGCTGGGCTTCCCCGAGGTGCAGCTGGGCCTGCTCCCCGGCGGCGGTGGGGTGACCCGAATCACGCGCATGCGCGGCATCGCGGAAGGCCTGATGCAGTGGCTGATGCAGGGCAAGCGCTACAAGCCCGCCGAGGCCAAGGAGATGGGGATCATCGACGAGATCGTGCCCTCCGCCGAGGATCTGCTCGGTGCGGCGAAGAAGTGGATCGCCGAGAACCCCGAGGCCGTCCAGCCCTTCGACGTGAAGGGCTACAAGATCCCCGGCGGCACCCCGTCGAACCCCAAGCTCGCACAGAACCTGCCGGCCTTACCCGCGAACCTGCGCAAGCAGATCAAGGGCGCCAACTACCCGGCCCCGCACCACATCATGGCCGCGGCGGTCGAGGGCGCGCAGGTGGACATCGACAACGCCTTCGAGATCGAGGGGCGCTACTTCGTGGACCTGGTCTGCGGACAGGTGTCCAAGAACATGATCCAGGCGTTCTTCTTCGACCTCCAGCAGGTCAACGGAGACCGCGGCCGGCCCGAGGGCATCGAGCCCTTCGCCGCCAAGAAGGTCGTGGTGCTGGGGGCCGGCATGATGGGCGCGGGAATCGCCTACCAGTGCGCCAAGTCGGGCATCGAGGTGGTGCTCAAGGACGTGGAGAAGACCGCCGCCGACCGCGGCAAGGGTTACTCCGAGAAGCTCGTGGCCAAGGGCGTGGAGCGGGGCAAGGTCACCCAGGAGAAGGGCGACGCGCTGCTGGCCCGGATCACCCCGACCACCGACGCGGCCGAGGCCGAGGGCGCGGACCTCGTGATCGAGGCCGTCTTCGAGGATCCGTCGGTCAAGGCCGAGGTGTTCGCCGAGATCGAGCCGCACCTGGCCGAGGGCGCCCTGCTTGGCTCGAACACCTCCAGCCTGCCGATCACCCAGCTGGCCGAGGGCGTGTCGCGGCCCGAAGCATTCATCGGCCTGCACTTCTTCTCCCCCGTGGACAAGATGCCGCTGCTGGAGATCATCAAGGGCGAGAAGACCAGCGACGAGACGTTGTACCGCGCGCTCGACGTGGCCAAGCAGATCAAGAAGACCCCGATCGTGGTCAACGACTCGCGTGGGTTCTTCACGTCGCGGGTGATCGGCACGTTCATCAACGAGGGCATCGGCATGCTCACCGAGGGCGTTCCGGCGCCGTCGATCGAGCAGGCCTCCTCCCAGGCCGGCTACCCGGCCCCGGTGCTTCAGCTCTCCGACGAGCTCAACCTCAAGCTGATGCGAAAGATCCGGATGGCGGCCGAGGAGGCCCGGGCGGCCGGGGGCAGCGGCTGGGACGACCACCCTTCGATCGGGGTGATCGACCGGATGCTCGACGAGTTCGCGCGCCCCGGCAAGCTCGAGGCGGCCGGCTTCTACGAGTACGAGAAGGGCAAGCGCACGCACCTGTGGAGCGGCCTGAAGGGCGCCTTCCCGGTCGTGGACGACCCCTCGTCGGTCTCGCTGCGCGACCTCGAGGAGCGGATGCTGTTCATCGAGTCGATCGAGACGGTCAAGTGCCTGGACGAGGGCGTGATCGAGACCGTGGCCGATGCCAACATCGGCTCGATCATGGGCATCGGCTTCCCCGGCTGGACCGGTGGCGTGCTGCAGTACGTCAACGGATACGAGGGCGGTCCGGCCGGCTTCGTGGAGCGCGCCCGCGAGCTGGCGCAGACCTACGGCGAGCGCTTCAAGCCGCCGGCTTCGCTGGTGGAGAAGGCCGAGCGGGGGGAGAGCTACCGCGACGCCGAGCAGCCGGTGGCCGCCACGGCCTGACCGGCTCCCGGGGTGGCCGCAACGGCCTGACCAGCTCCCTGGGACTCAGCCTTCAGAGACGTCAGCCGGCTTCGGCGGGGCCACGGGCACGACCAACCCCGGCTCCGAAGAGGGATCGTGGGGGCTCGCGACGCACGCGTGGGCTAGGTCCGTAACGGGTGCAGCAGGCGCCCCGAGGTGAGCGTCATGACGTTTTACAACATCGCAGCTATTGCGGCCAGATACTGGCCTAAACCTTGCGTAGGTTGCGCGCATGCCAATGACAGCTGCCCTTCCCTACCCTCAGCCAGTGCACAGATCGACGAACGACCCGCCGGGCGAACCGGCAATCAGCGTCAAGGGCCTGGTCAAGACCTACGGCGACGTGCGCGCCGTGGACGGCATCGACTTCGAGGTGGCGCCCGGCACGGTCTTCGGCCTGCTTGGCCCCAACTGGGCCGGCAAGACCACCGCGGTACGTGTGCTCACCACCCTTCAGGGGCCCGACGCTGGCGAGATCTGCGTGGCCGGGGTCGACGCGGTGCGCGAGCCGGCCCGGCTGCGCGAGCGGATCGGGCTGGC
>JBPCNQ010000098.1:0-2647 GCA_051001095.1 Thermoleophilaceae bacterium | reverse complement strand
TGCGCGACATCCTCGCCGGCGCCGAGACGGGGGACGAGCGCTGCGCGATCGCCCTCGCCGTCTATCTCCACCGCCTGGCCGGCGCGGTCGCGCGCATGGTCTGCGCCCTCGGCGACCTGGACGCCCTGGCCTTCACCGGCGGCGTGGGAGAGCACGCTCCCGCGATCCGCGCTGCCACCGTCGAGCGCCTCGCCTTTCTGGGCCTCGAGATCGACCTGCACGGCTGCGCGCTGGTGCCGGCCGGCGTGCCGGTGGTGCTGCAGGTGTCGCGCTGGGACGGCCTCAAGGACCACGAGGGCGTCATGAGCGCGTTCGCTGACCATAGAGCGCCCCGAACCGAGGCCCACCTGGTGCTCGCCGGGCCATCGACGGCGGCCGTTGCCGACGACCCCGAGGGACTGGGGGTGCTCGAAGACCTGAAGCGCCAGTGGGCGTCCCTGCCAGCTCGCATCCGGGAGCGCGTGCACCTGGTCTCGCTGCCGATGGAGGACATCGAGGAGAACGCGGCGATCGTGAATGCGCTGCAGCGCCGAGCGAGCGTGGTGGCCCAGAAGAGCCTGGCGGAGGGATTCGGGCTCACGGTCTCCGAGGCCATGTGGAAGGGGCGGCCGGTCGTGGCCGGCGACGTGGGCGGCATTCGCGACCAGATCGTCGATGGCCGCTCGGGAGCGTTGGTCGAGCCCTCCGATCTTGCGGGCTTTGCGGATGCGGTGCGTTCGCTCCTGGACGAGCCCGAGCGCGCCAGGATCATGGGCGAGGCCGCGCGAGAGCAGATCCGCGGAAGGTTCCTGGGCCCGCGCCATCTGACGCAGTACGTCGATCTGTTCGATCGGTTGCTCGCGGATTCCTCGGCTCCATGATTGAAATCGATACCGCGTTCGTCGCCGGGAACCGACGCAGCTAGGGACCGAGCAGCGACGCAGGGACCACTGCGATGCCGTCGACTCTCCGGTAGGCCTCTTCACCGGTTGTGACGACGATGGCGTCCAGCAGATCGTCGCCGATCTGCTCCGACAGCCAGTTGAGGTGTCGGAACGAGTCCTCGTTTGGTGCGGCGCTCAGCTTGGTCTCGATGGCAACGACGCGGCCGTCGCCTCGTTCGACGATGAGATCGACTTCGTGCCCGCCCCGGTGGGTCCGCAGGTGCCCGACTCCGGCTTCTGAAGCTTGGGCGTAGACCCGCACAGACAGCGTCACCAGCGACTCGAACAGTGCGCCCAGGAGGGTGCCGTCCCGCGGAATTCGCGGCCCGGGCGACTGCCCTTCGAGCAGGTCGTTCGCGGTGGCGCCCAAGAGCCTGGCCGCGAGCGCGGGGTCGGCCAGATGATGCTTAGGCGGCAGGGCGAGCTCGGCAATGTGGTTGCGCGAAGGTTCCCAGGCGGGCACCGCATCCAGGATGAACAGCCGCTCGAGCACGTCGCGGTAGGGCTGCACGGTGGTCTTGGCCGGCTTGGCTTGCTGGCCGCTGGTCGAGGCGTCGCGGATCTTCTCGAAGGAGGTGGTGGTGGAGTTGGCGGCAGCGTAGGCAGCCATCCACCGACGCAACGCGGTGGGGTTGCGCACCTGATGGCCAAGCTCCGGGAAGTCGCGGTCGACCACCCGCTGCAGGTAGCTGTCCAGTTGAGCGCGCAGGGGTCGCCCCGCCAGTCCGCGCAGCCCCGGGAACCCGGAACTCAGGATCTCGTCGGTGTAGCCCTCGAGCCTGAAGGCGGTGCGACCACTCACCGACGGTCGGCCCCCGGCCAGGAGCTCCGCCAGGCTGACGGTGGCCGGCTCGGAGAGGCGTTCGGCAAGGGACAGGGGCCGCATGCGCACGCTGACGATGCGCCCTCCACCGGAATGCGTACCGGTGTCTCTGGGGGAAGCGGAGCCCGTTAGGAGGAACTGGCCGGGAGGGGCGCCCGCATCGACGGCACGGCGCACCTTGTCCCAGACCGGCGGGAGGTACTGCCATTCGTCGATCAGAACGGGTGGAGGCGCGCTCAGCAGCCGAGCGGTATCGGCCTCTGCGATGGCGCGCTGGGCAGGATCGTCGAGCCGGTGAACGGTGGCCGCGCGCTTGGAGGCGGTAGCGGTCTTTCCCACGGCCTTCGCGCCCTCTACGGCGACCGCGGGGAGGGCTTCTGTCAGCTCGTCGAGTTCATCATCGAGGATGCGGCGCCGATACACGGGTACAGCGGGCATGTCTAGACACTATCATCCCGTGATGAGAAGCACTACCGTTTCGGGGCCGCCTAGGCTCCAACTTCGGCGTCGAGGACGGTGGCCTCGACGAAAGGCTCGTAGCGCGGGGTCCCGAACCACCACCCCACCGACACGCGCCTCGGCAGGGTCAGGTCGCCAAACCCCCGTTCGTCGTGCACGTGGCCGCCGTCGAGCGAAGCCGCGTCGAAGCGCCTGGCGAGTCGCCGAACTTCGGTCACGCGCCCACGATCCCAGGTCGCCCTCCCGTACAGTCCCTTCCATGCCGCCCCCGCGGGTGACCTCATCCAGGGTGGTCTACGAGAACCGCTGGCTGACCGTGCGCGAGGACCGGCTCTAGCGCGCCGACGGCTCGCCCGGGCTCTACTCGGTGGTGGAGAAGTCGCCCGCGGCGGTGGTGATCCCGGTCGACGGCGAGGAGGTGGTGCTGATCGAGCAGTACCGC
>JBPCNQ010000097.1:0-9390 GCA_051001095.1 Thermoleophilaceae bacterium | reverse complement strand
ACGTGGATGGCCTTGTCGGGATCGTCGAGGCCGACGTGCACGTGGATGCCGAAGATCAGCTCTTGGCGGGCCACGAACTGCAGGCCGGCGATCAGGTCCCGGTAGCGAGGGCGCCTGACTATCCGCTGGTCCTCCCACATCGCGAAGGGGTGTGTGCCGGCGGCGCCGATGGCCAGCCCGCGGGCCTCGGCCACCTCCTGCACCGTGCCGCGCAGCTCGGCCAGCTGGGCGGCGGCCTCGGCGGCATCGCGGCAGGGCGAGGTGGCGACCTCGCAGACGGACTCCATCAGCTCGGGCTTGACGTCACCCGCCGCTCCGGTCTCCTGGAGAGCGAGCAGCATCTCCTCGATCGAGTTCGTCAGATCGAGGGTCTCGGAGTCCACGATCATGAGCTCCTCCTCGACCCCCAAGGTGTAGGAGGGCCCCGTGAACCGGTGCTCCATGCGCGGGAGCGTACCTAGGGGCCCCGGTCACGTCCTATCGTTGGGCCGGCACGCGAATCTCTCGGGGCGCAAGGCCTTCCAGCGCCCGCTGGACGAGGGCGTGGAGCTGCTCAACGCGATCCAGGATGTCTACCTGGACGAGCGGATCACCGTCGCGTAGCGACGGTGATCGAAAAGGACCTGCGGCATCCCTGCAGGATTTCCGCCATTGGTAGGGTCTGCACCCGTTCATGCGGATGAGGCAGTCACTGGCGCAGTTCGAGACGGACTTCCGGGAGGAAGCCGCCGACTCCGTCGTGCGCCGCGAGCACCTGCGGCGCAACGCCGTGCACAGGTCCCGTGCCCGCCGGGTCGAGCGGGTGCACAAGGCCGGGACCACCCGGTTCGCGCTGCTGTGCCTGTCCATCCTGGCTACCACCGCGATCGTGACGCTGGTGATGTTCCAGGCGCTGGCCTACATCGCCGGCTGAGGGCTACTCGGAGGACTTCAGGCCGTCGAGGGCATCGCGCACGGCCTTGGCATCCGCTTCGTCGTCGCCGGCTTCTCCCGCGGCGCGGTCGCGCTGGATCTCGAGCCAGACCTCCTGCCTGAAGACCGGCACCGACCGGGGGGCCTCGATGCCGATGCGCACCTTCTCGCCCATCACGGCGAGCACCGATATCTGGATCCCGTCGCCGATCATGATGCTCTGGTTTGCCTTGCGGGTCAGTACCAGCACTCAGGGCCTCCCTGCCTGGGGCTCAGCGGCCCGCCTCCGCCAGGGAGGCCGCGTATCGAGAAGGTCTCAGTATGACCCCTACCCGCCGATCCGACACCCAAGTCGTCGCATCGGCCGAAGTGGGCACCGGGGCAGCGGCTTGCGTTGGTATTCTGCGCGCCCCTTGGCACGCAAATCGCTCAAACCACAGCTCAACCAGATCCGTACCTGGGTGCGACAGGGCCGAACGGATGCCTGGATTGCCCACCAGCTCGACGCGTCGGTCAAGGAGATATCGGCGTTCAAGTCCGAGCACGACCTGGCCCCTGGCGAAGGGACCGCCTCCGCCGAGTCGGATGTCTTCGGGCCTCGCATCGACGAGGACGAGCCCGACCTGCGCGCCGAGGACGAGGCCGCCGTGGCGGCCGCCTTGGACGCCGAGGCCGACGAGCCGGCCGAGGAGGACCCCGAGCCCGACTCGGACTCCGAGTCAGAGACCGAAGGTGCGGACGAAGGCGACAAGGGCTCGGCCACCCGCCGGCGCCGCCGGGGTAGACGAGGCGGCCGCGGGCGCGGCCGCCAACGCAAGGCGCTGGAGGGCGCCTTCGACCACGGGGAGGAGGGCTACGGGCTGTGGCTCGACCCCTCCGTGAAGGACGACCCCATGTACGCGGAGCACTGGGCCGGCCACCGGCCGGTCACCGTCACGGTCGAGGCCGACCGGATCGTGATCGAGCGGGCCGGCGACCCCTCGGACGATTAGCTCGCTGGTTTCGCCCGGCCGGTGGTTGGCTAGGTTGGGAGGTCCGTGCACCCGGCGCTGGACAACGCGATGTCCCAGTGGCGCGACGGCGAGGAGCGCCTCCGCAGCGCCGAGCTCGCCGACCAGCCGTACCTGGAGTCGGCGGTCTGGCAGGTGTTGAAGGAGATCCGGCGTCGCCTGGGATCGAGCTTCGAGATCGGTGAGCTGGCCGAGCTGTACGCCGGCGGGACCGACTGGGCCGAGGACATCGCCCAGTCCCGAGCGGGCACGGAGACCGTGGCAGCAGTGGACGCGGCCTTCGCCCGCTACTCACGCGAGGCCTCCGACTACGCCGGCGGCCGTATGCACTTCCGAGCCTGACCGCTGCTAGCGCCGCTCGATCACGTATGACCGCTCGCCCTCGCGCACCATTCCCAGACGCCGCGCCTCGGCCTCCAGGGCGGCAGGATCCTTGAGCGTGGCGACCCGCCGCTCGAGCTTGGTGTTCTCCTGCGTGAGGTCGTGCAGCTGCTGGGTCTGGTCGCGTGCCGTGGCCGACTGCTCGAGCCAGTGCTTGGCGGGCGATAGGTAAAGCAGCAGGATCACCCCGAGGGTGCCCAGCAGGGCGATGCGGCTGACCTTGTCCCAGCGGACGCCGCTACGGCTGGGGCGGGCCCTGGGCCGGCGTTGAGCGGTAGCGGTAGCCACGTTCGGAGCTTCGCGGCCCTCGGGCACGCTCCTGCCTACGAACAGCTCCTCCCGGTGCAACGTGGCCCACTCGCTCGGCGGCCACCTCGGCGTTTCAGAGCCCACGGGCGACGTGCGCGAGGACATCGCGCTCGCTGGGAGTCAGCTCGCCATATCCGGGAGGAAGGGCTTCAGCTGGGCACCGATGACGAGCCCAGCGAACTGATCAACTCCTGAACGCGCCTCTGCCCGGATAGCTGGCGGCGCCCCCCAGGGCCTCCTCGATCCGCAGCAGCTGATTGTACTTCGCGACTCGATCAGAGCGAGAGGGCGCGCCCGTCTTGATCTGACCGCACCCCGTGGCCACGGCCAGGTCGGCGATCGTTACGTCCTCGGTCTCGCCCGAGCGGTGGGACATCACCGCGGTGTAGCCGGCCTCGCGGGCCATGGCGATCGCCTCGAGCGTCTCGGTGAGCGTCCCGATCTGGTTGACCTTGATCAGGATCGAGTTGGCCACCCCCAGGTCGATTCCCTTGCGCAGGCGATCGGTGTTGGTCACGAACAGGTCGTCGCCCACCAGCTGGACCTCCCCGCCCAGGCGCTCGGTCAGGGCCTTCCAGCCGTCCCAGTCCTCCTCGTCCATGCCGTCCTCGATCGACAGGATCGGGTAGCGCTCGCTGATGTCGGCCCAGTAGGCCGCCATCTCACCGGGCGAGAGCTCCCGGCCCTCGGCCTCCAGCCGGTAGACGCCGTTCTCGTAGATCTCGCTGGTCGCGGGATCCAGGGCGATTCCCACGTCCTCGCCCGGCGTGTGGTATGCGGCCTCGATGCCCTCGATCACCACCTGGAGCGCATCCTCGTTGGAGTCCAGGTCGGGCGCGAAGCCACCCTCGTCGCCCACCGCGGTGCCCAGGCCCCGCGCGCTCAGCGTCTTCTTCAGCGAGTGGAAGACCTCGGCGCCGGTGCGCAGCGCCTCGGCGAAGGTGGGAGCGCCCGAGGGCACCACCATGAACTCCTGGAAGTCCACCTTGTTGTCGGCGTGGGCCCCCCCGTTGAGCACGTTCATCATCGGCACGGGCAGCACGTGAGCGTCCTCACCGCCGAGGTGGCGCCACAACGGCTGGCCGGCGTCGGCGGCGGCGGCCTTGGCGGAGGCCAGCGACACACCGAGGATCGCGTTGGCCCCCAGCCGGCCCTTGTTGTCGGATCCGTCGAGGTCGATCATCGCGCGGTCCAGCGCGGCCTGGTCGGCGGCGTCGAGTCCCTTCACCGCCTCGGCGATCTCGCCGTTCACGTTGCCCACGGCTCCGGTCACCCCCTTCCCGGCCCAGGCTTCCCCGCCGTCGCGCAGCTCGACGGCCTCGAACTCGCCGGTGGAGGCGCCCGAGGGCACGGCCGCGCGGCCGAAGGCCCCGGAGTTAAGCGTCACCTCGACCCCCACGGTGGGGTTCCCGCGGCTGTCGACGATGGACCGAGCGTGTACCTGCGCGATCTCGCTCACTGGTCGGTCTGAGCCTCCTCGATGTCGTTTCTGACTTTCTCGCTGTACACCCTGAGGGCCACCTCGGGATCCACCTCCAGCGCTCGTGCAGCTTCTACCACGCCGTAGAGCAGCGCGCCTATCTCGGCGAAGCGGTGCTCCTCGGTGCGTTGGGGCGCAAGCAATCGCGCTGTGGCTCGGCGCACGTCGCCCAGGGCCTCCCCTGCGTGACGCTCTGGGTAGCCGGCGCGCTGGGCCCGGCGCTGGACCTTGCCGGCGTGGAGGAGGGCCGGCAGGTTCTGGGGAAGGTCGCCGAACAGGCCGCCGCCCTCGGTGCCCGCCTTGATCGCATCCCAGTTGCGCCTGACGTCGGCTTCTGTCGCGGCCTCCACGTCGCCGAAGACATGGGGATGGCGGCGGACCAGCTTGGCCACGAGATCTCCGGCTACCCGGCCGAGGTCACCCGCGCCGCGCTCCTCCAGCAACAGCGCGAGGAAGTAGACACAGAACAGCACGTCGCCCAGCTCGTCCGCGAGCTTTGCGTCATCCCCCGCGTGCGCGGCGTCGGCCAGCTCGTAGGCCTCCTCGACGGTGTGGGGCACGATCGTGCGCTCGTCCTGCTCGCGGTCCCACGGGCACTCGACGCGCAGGCGCCGCGTGATCGCGTCCAGGTGCGCCAGCGCCTCCGCGGGATCGGCCACTTCGACCTATCCGCGGAGGGGGCGCAAGCGGGACGGCGCTACGGCGTGGGACTGCTGGGAGTCGACGGTGCCGCGCCGCTGCCCGGGGGCGCCTGGGTCGGTGGTGCGGCGCCCTGCGGGGCCTGACCGCCTGCGCCCGGAGGCGCCTGCTGCGGCGCGCCTGCGCCCGGAGGCGCTTGCTGCGGCGCTCCGCCCGGAGGGGCCTGCCCTGGCGCGCCACCGCCCGGAGCCGTGTTGGTGGACTTCTTCGGCGCGTTCTTGCACTCGGCCACGCGGTAGTCGCTCGCGCAGTTGGTCTTCGCCTTGTACTTCTTGCGGAAGTCACTGACGAAGGACTTGAGCGCCTTCTGCTGGCGCTGGGAGCGCAGCAGGTTGCGGATGGTGTCGCGGGCCTGGCTGAGCGTCTGCTGCGAGGCGGGCTTGGTCTTTGCCACCTCGAAGACGTAGTAGCCGAACTGGGTCTTGACCGGTCCCTCCAGCTTGCCCTTCTTGGAGGCAAAGGCGACCTTGTCCAGGGCCGGGTCCTGCTTGCCCTTGACCAAGTCGGGCAGCTTGCCGCCCTGGGCCTTGGAGGCCTGGTCGATCGACAGCTTCTTCGACACGGTCTTGAAGCTCTTGCCGCCATCCAGCTGCTTCTTGGCCTGATCGGCCTTGGCCTTGGTCTTGGTGAGCACCACGTTCAGGTCGCGCCGCGGCGGCTGGGCGAAGCGCTTCTTGTTCTTCTTGTAGTAACCCTCGATGTCGGCATCGGTGATCTTGACCTTGTCCTTGGTCACCTTCTGGGTGAGCTTGGTCTGGAGCTGGTCGAGCTTGACCCGGTAGAGGATGTCGTTCTCGTTCATGCCCGAGTCCGCGAGGAACTTCTTGTAGTCGGCCGCCTTGGGAAAGGCCTGCTTCTTCTGATCGTCGAAGGACTTCTTGACCTCGGCATCGGACACCTTGACGTCGCGGTCCTCGGACTCCTGCTGGACCCACTGGGCCTGGATCAGGAACTGCATGACCTCGCCCTTTAGCTGGTCGAACTGCTGCTTGCACTGCTTCTTCAGCGCGGCATCGGACTGCTTGGGAGCGCCCTTCTGGCCGGCCGCCTGCTTCTTCAGGGTGGCCGTGCAGCTCTTGAACTCCGGCGCGTCGGGCACCACGGCGGGGCCGCCCTGCGACTGGCCGGAGGCCGCGTTCTTGAGCCAGCGGTTGAACTCCTCCTTGGTGATGTTCGAATCGCCCACCTTGGCCACGCTGTTGGCCGGCACGTCGCTGCCGCAGCCGGCGACGACGGCGGCGCAGGCGGTGACCAGTGCGACGGTCGCGAGTGAGCGTGAAGGCGTGAATCGAGGCAAGGTCATTTCCCGGTGTCTAGGACTGAAGTCTCAAGCGCGCCTCAAGATCTGGTCGCCGAAGGAACTCAAGCGGCGGTGGCGCGGCAGCGGCGCATGGTAGCGAGTCGAAAAGGAGACGCGCGACGGTCGGCAGTCGGCGGACCCCAGGGGTCATTCCTCGGGTGCCGAAGCCACCTCGAGGATCGCCTCTGCCGCCGTGACCACCGCCCGGAAGCGAAGCTCGGCCTCCTCGGGCACCCGCACGCGAACGGTGCTGCGCCCCGACTCGTACATGGCCTCGGGTATGCGGTCACGCAGAACCTTCACCCTCTTTACGTCCAGGTCTATCGGCGCCACCGACAGGCGCCCTCCGGCGAAGTCCACCGTGCGGGCGCCGGCGCGACCCAGCTTGATGCGGGCGTCCTGCAGCCGGATCAGGTTGTCCAGCGGCTCGGGCAGCGGGCCAAAGCGGTCGTCGAGCTCCTCGCGCAGCAGGATCAGGTCCGCCACCTCCTTTGCCCCCGACACGCGGCGGTGGATCTCGATCTTGGCCGCCTCGTAGGGCACGTAATCGCCGGGGACGTACGCGTCCACCGGCACATCCACCCGGACGGGCTCCGGCGCCTCCTCGGCCGAGTCGGCCGCGAGCGCCGCGACGGCGTCGTCGAGCATCGAGACGTACAGCTCGAAGCCCACCGCGGCCACGTGCCCGGACTGCTCGTCGCCCAGCAGGTTGCCCGCCCCGCGGATCTCCAGGTCGCGCATGGCGATCTTGAAGCCCGAGCCCAGCTCGGTGTAGTCGGAGAGGGTCGCCAGCCGGGCCGAGGCCTCCCCGGTCAGGGCGGCCATCGACGGGTAGAGCAGGTAGGCGTAGGCGCGCTGGGAGGACCGCCCGACGCGCCCCCGGATCTGGTAGAGCTGACTCAGGCCGAGCTCGTCGGCGCGCTCCACGATCAGCGTGTTGGCGGAGGAGATGTCCAGGCCCGACTCGATGATCGTGGTGCACACCAGCACATCGGCCTCCCCGCGCAGGAAGGTGAGCATCACCTGCTCGAGCTGCTTCTCCTCCATCTGGCCGTGGGCCACGATCACCCGCGCCCCGGGCACCATCGCCCGTACCCGCTCGGCGGTCTCCTCGATCGACTCCACGCGGTTGTGCAGGAAGTAGGCCTGGCCCTGGCGGTCGAGCTCGCGCTGGACGGCCTGGCTCACCAGCTCCTCCTCGTACTCCCCGACGTAGGTGCGCACGGGGCGCCGCCCCTCGGGCGGCGTCTCGATCACCGAGATGTCGCGCAGCCCGGCCAGCGACATCTGCAGCGTGCGCGGGATCGGCGTGGCCGACAGCGAGATCACGTCCACGCGCAGCCGCAGCTGGCGCAGCAGCTCCTTCTGCTTGACGCCGAAGCGCTGCTCCTCGTCGAGGATCAGCAGGCCCAGGTCCTTGGGGCGCACGTCGCGCGAGAGCAGGCGGTGGGTGCCGACCAGGATGTCGACCTTGCCCGCCTCGAAGTCCTTTAGCGCGGCCCGCGTCTGGGCCGCGGACTTAAAGCGCGAGACGACCTCGATCCGGAACGGGTAGTCGCGCAGCCGCTCGGTGAAGGTGCCGAAGTGCTGCTGGGCCAGCACGGTGGTGGGCACCAGGAACATCACCTGCTTGGAGTCGGCGGCGGACTTGAACGCCGCCCTCAGGGCCACCTCGGTCTTGCCGTAGCCCACGTCGCCGCAGATCAGGCGGTCCATGGGCCGCGCCTCCTCCATGTCCGAGCGCACGGCCTCGATCGCGTCGAGCTGGTCGGGGGTCTCGCGATAGGGGAAGGCGCCCTCGAACTCCAGCTGCCACTCGGAGTCGGTCGGAAAGGCGTAGCCGGCGCGGCGCTTGCGCTCGGCGTAGAGGTTGATCAGCTCGCCGGCCAGCGCCTCGGCCGCGCGGCGGGCGCGCAGCTTCTGCTGCTCCCACTGCTTGCCGCCCAGCTTCGAGAGCTGGGGGTTGCCCTGCTCGGCGCCGACGTAGCGGGAGATCTTGTGGATCTGGTCGGAGGGCACGAATACGCGATCCTCGTCGCGGAACTCGAGCTCGAGGTAGTCACGCGTGGTGCCCCCCACCGTCTTGGTCTCGAACTTGGTGAACCGCCCCACCCCGTGGTCCTCGTGGACCACGATCGAGCCCGCCCGCCGGTCGGTGAAGGAGGCCATCGCTCCCGCGCCGGTCCGCGGCCCGGCCGGGTGCTCGGCCCGGCGCCGGCGCAGCAGGCGGTGCTCGGGGATGATCGCCAGCTTGAGCTGGGGCGAGAGGAAGCCCTCGCGCAGGCTCGAGGCGGCGAAGGACAGACCTGGCTCATGCGGCGCCTCCTTGCCGTCCAGGAACGCGGCCTTGACCCGGTCAAGGTTGTAGGCGGCGCGCTCGGCCTCGCCCTGGCGGGCCCAGGCCACCACCGTGCGATAGCCCGACCGGATCAGCTTCTCCAGCTCGGGCTCGGCGGCGCGCAACGAGCGAGCGGCGGTGTCGGCGGCCTGGGCGCGAAAGGAGTGGGGCTGGTCGCCGGAGATGCTGGACATGACGATCGAGGCCCGGTCGGCCAGCGCCTGCTGCAGGCGCTCGGGCTTCCCGTAGAGGTGGTGGGCGTCGCGATCGTGGAACGAGGCAGTCACGTCGTCCCAGTAGTCGCGCAGCGAGGGCGCCAGCTCCTCCTCGGCGGCCACCGCCACCAGGCCGGTCTCGGGGATCAGGGAGAGCACCTCGCCGAACCGATCGACCGGGAGCACGTCGGCGACGTCGGGGCGATCGCCCTCCTCGCTCCCCGCCGCGATCTCCGCCAGCTCCCGGTGCTCGGGCGCCAGCTCGGCGGCGGGCTCGATCGCCACCGACTCGACTTCCTCCAGCGAGCGCTGGGTGAAGGTGGAGAAGAAGGTCAGGCGCTCGACCTCCACGTCGAAGAGCTCGCAGCGAACCGCCCGCTCCTCGGTGGCCGGATAGACGTCGAGGATGTCCCCGCGCAGGGCGAACTGCCCGCGCTCCTCCACCTGATCCACGCGGTGGTAGCCGCAGGCAACCAGCTGGGCGGAGGTCTCGTCCAGATCCAGCAGCTCGCCCTTCTCGACGTGGAAGCCGTGGGGGCGCAGCGCGGGGTCGGGCACCTTCTCGGCCAGCGCGACCGCGCCGGCCACCACCACGGCTGCGCCCCCTTCGGAGCCGCCATCGTCCAGCAGCGCGTCCAGCGCGGCGATCCGCAGGCCCACCAGGTGCGGGGGCGGCGCCAGGTGCGACTCATAGCGCACGCCACGCGACGGGTAGAGCCGCACGGGCCGGGGATGGAGGAACTGCG
>JBPCNQ010000096.1:0-2949 GCA_051001095.1 Thermoleophilaceae bacterium | reverse complement strand
GTTGCGGTTCTTCTCGGCGGCCGTGCTCCCCCTCCTCCCCCTGTCCCCCCCGGGGCGGCCGCGCGCGGGCCCCCCCCGCTACTACCCGTCCGAGCGGCGGAGCTTTTTGCGCATGGTGCCGAGCGACCTCGAGATCTCGCGGGCCATGGTCGGCCTGGCCGGGCCCGCCCCGAGACGGCGGATCGCCGTGGTCGAGACCGCCGACTTCGCCCAGCGCGAGCTCGGCGCGGTGCTGGCCGCCGGACTACGGCGGGCCGGTGCGCCGCCCGTCGCCAGCGTGGCCCTGCGCGACTCTCCCGACGCGATACCCGGCGCCCTCGACGAGCTGGCCGCGGCGCGACCCGATGTCGTCCTCGCCGCCGGGGAGCCGGGCCCCGTGACCACCGGGCTGCTGCGGGGTCTGAACCGACGCCTGCCCTCCGCGGATCTGGTCGGCTCTCCCGAACTGGCCGGAGTGCGTCTGCCGGCCGCCCCGGCGGCCCAGGCCCCGACCGCGGTGCTCCCCGCATCGGCCCAGCCACTCCGAGGCCGCCGGCTGCTCGCGCGCCTCGGCCCGGCGGCGCCGGCACAGGCGCTGTACGGCTACGACGCGATGCAACTCGTCCTGGACGCGGTCGCCTCGGCAGGCGCGGATCGGGAGGCGGTCGTGCGGTCGGCCTTGCGACCGCGGCGCGCGCGCGGCGTCACCGGCTCGTTTCGCGTACTACGCGGCGGTGAGGTCTCGCGCCCGCGGCTGGCGGTGGTCTCGTTGACCGACGGCCGCGCCGCGGTCCGTGCGCCGGTGCGCTGATTCCCGTGCTACTGCTCGGAGCGCTCTACGTGCTCGTGCTGCTGCTCTATGCGGTGGCTTTGAAGCCCTAGCGGGCCCTGCCCGTCGCCGCGTGCAGCGCATCCTCGAAGCCCGATCGCCGGAAAGCGTAGTCCAGTCCCTGCAGGCGTGCCGGCACGGCGCGCACCCCGGTGGTCACGATCGACGCCATCTCGCCGTAGAGCGCCTTGATGGCCAACCCCGGCACGGGCGCCACCGCAGGGCGGCGGAGCACCCGGCCCAGCGCCTTGGACAGCTCGGCGTTGGTCACGGGCTCGGGCGCGGTCACGTTCACGGGCCCCCGGGCGGCCTTGGAGGCCAGGCAGTGCAGCATCGATCCGACCACGTCGTCTACGTGCACCCAGGGCACGTACTGCCGCCCGCCGGCCACGGGACCGCCCACGCCCAGCTTGAAGGGCGGAAGCATCTTCTCCAGCGCTCCGCCGTCCTCGGACAGGACCACCCCGGTGCGGGTAAGCACCACGCGCAAGCCCAGCTGCTCGGCCTTCGTCGCCTCGGCCTCCCACTCCACGCACACGCGCGCCAGGAAGTCGTCGCCGGCGGGCTCGGACTCATCGACCTTCTCTTCGCCGCGCGCCCCGTACCAGCCGCTGCCCGACTGGGAGACGAGGACCGGCGGACGCGGCCGAGCGGCGCGCAGGGCGGCCACCAGGTTGCGGGTGGAGAGCACGCGCGAGTCGCGGATCTCCTTCTTGGTCTCGTCGCTCCAGCGCTGGGCCACCGGCTCGCCGAGCAGGTGCACGACGGCGTCCTGGCCCTCGAGTGACTCGGCCGGCGGCGCCTCGGCCTTGGGGTCGGCCCACTTCAGTGCGCGCACGGCGGGGCCGAGCGCTTCGCGGGCCCGGTCGGGGTCGCGCGAGAGCACGGTGACCTCGTCTCCGCGGGTGCTCAACTCGGCCACGACCTGACGGCCCAGAGTGCCCGTGGCGCCGGTGACTGTGACCTTCATCTGACCTCCTCTTGAATGTTCTCGTGCGGTGCTGCCTACCCGGGAACGGAGAGCTCGGCGGTCTCGCCCGTCGCCCGGGTGGCGCCGCCCCGGCTCCGCCTCTTGCGCTACGGCCCGGGCGACCTGCAGACTAACGTCGCGGTTGAAGACGCTGGGGACGATGTAGTCGCCGGCCAGCTCCTCGTCGGCCACGGTGGCCGCGATCCCGCGGGCGGCGGCGAGCTTCATCGCCTCGGGGATCGCCTTCGCCCGCACGGCGAGCGCTCCGCGGAAGATGCCGGGCGACCGATCATATTCGGCCGGCCTTGACGGCCCCGCCGGTTAGCTGCTCCCCCTGTCTCGGCGTGATGTCGAAGGGACCGGAGCCCGAGCGGCGAAGAGCCAGGCCATGCCCGGCGATCATCCTCGAGGACCCCGCCAGCGCCTGCCGCGGGGGCTGAACCAGGCCCTGCAGGGCAACGCCACGGCATTCGGCTACTCGATCGTGATCACGGCGAGCTTTGGCGCGGTGCAGCTCCAGCGCGGTCAGCCCGGCTACGGGGATCTGCTCCTGTTCGGGCTGGGCGCAGTGCTCGCCTTCAGCACACTGGAGGGGCTACTGACCCATGGGTTCAAAGCCGCCCTGACGCCAGGCTCGAATGAGGTGATCGCGCTCGCCACCGCTCTCTCCTTCGTGTCGGTCGGGGTCGCGATCACCGCTGCACACGCCGTCGCCTCGGTCCTCTCCGGCGGAGCGGCCTGGTTCTTGGGCGCCCTCGCCGCCTCGCTCGCCTTCGTGCTTACCGAGAGCGTCGAGTTCATGCTGGCCGCGTGGGTGCAGGAACGGCGTGGGGAGCCCACCGAGGACGGCTGACCGTGGCCGAGCCGGCGAGCTTGTCCGGGGGCCGGACGGGGTCGCGGTGATGCAGCGCAGCATTCCTGCGATCAGACCATGTTCGGCGGAGACCGCAAGCTCTGTGAAGGCCCCAATACGATGGGCGGATGCCCCCCGAGGCCGCCCGCGAGGTGTTCCTGATCGATGGCAACAGCCTCGTGTACCGGGCATTCTTCGCGCTGCCGGAGTCGATCGCCACCTCGCGGGGGGTTCCCACCAACGCGATCTTCGGCTTCGCCTCGATGCTGGTCAAGCTGATGACCGAGTACGGCCAGAAGCCCACGATCGTGGTCTGGG
>JBPCNQ010000095.1:0-4093 GCA_051001095.1 Thermoleophilaceae bacterium | reverse complement strand
GGTCTACGGGGATGATCACCGGAGCGGTGTTGTGGACCTACCAGTTTCTGGTCGTCGCCTTCGTCGGAGGTGATGTCGTCGCGTGGAGCCTATGGGTGGCCGGCTGGCTTGTCCTAGGCGCTGTGCTGACGGTGGCTAGGACGCGGAGGGTTGTCTCCCCACGGCGCACCGCTGGAGTCGCACGATCGGGAGGTCACCGAGCTGATTGACGGTGCTCTCCCAGACCTCGCCCGAGAAGGCCGAGGGGCGGTCGATGGCGGCCCCACCCGGACACGGGGCTCTTGCTGGTCGAGGAAGGCCAACGGCGCTGTAGGGTGATCGGCCGATGGCCGCCGACCCGGACTGCATCTTCTGCAAGATCGTCTCCGGTGAGCTGGGAGCCGAGAAGATCGCCGAGGACGACCACACGCTCGCGTTCATGGACATCAGCCCCTGGACGCGCGGCCACGCGCTGGTGATCCCCAAGCAGCATCACCGCAACCTCTATGAGATCGATTCCCCTGACCTCGGCCACACGCTCGAGGCGGCGCAGCGCCTGTCCATCCGCATGCGCGACGCGCTCGGCGCCGAAGGCGTCAACCTCCTCAATTCGTGTGAGCAAGCGGCGTGGCAGACCGTGTTCCACTTCCACCTGCACGTGATCCCGCGCTGGAGCGACGACCCGCTGCGGCTTCCCGGCCAGCCGCGCGAGCCCGAGGGCGAGGAGCTGGCCGAGGTGGCCGCGGAGCTGCGGGAGTGAGCGACGTCGGCTGTGAGCGACGTGTCTCCTACGCGCGCGAAGGCGACATCGGCGGCCACGTTCTCCGGCGAGTGAGGTTTCCCTGGGCCGCTGCTAGCTTTCAGCCGCTGGACGCGGAGCCGCAGGGGCTCGCGAGGCACTCACAGGAAGGTTCGATCTCCCAGATGGCGACCGCAACGGTCAAGTGGTTTGACGGCGACAAGGGCCCCGAGGCGGTCGACGTCCGCAAGGTCTAGCGGAGCCCATGACCAAGGAAGAGAAGATCGAGATGGAGGGCGAGATCCTCGAGGCCCTCCCCAACACGATGTTCAAGGTCAGGCTCGACAACGAGCACGAGGTGCTCGGCCACATCTCGGGCAAGATGCGCCGCCACTACATCCGTATCCTGCCCGGCGATCGGGTCAAGATCGAGCTGTCGCCCTACGACCTCGACAGAGGCCGTATCACCTATAGATATAAGTAGCGAGCAGGCAGGATCCCGCAACTCTGCGCCGTAAAGCGGTGTTGATAGCCCAGATATGAAGCGACTACTCGCCATAGCCTCACTCTCCACCGCTCTGCTGGCTCCCCAGGCCGCCGAGGCGAAGATCGTCGAGCTGGGCGGCAAGGTGGCGCCCTCCAAGGTCTCCTGCCCCGAGAACTGCCAGGCGGTGGGCCGGGTGACGGGCTACCAGGGCCGTGGCGGCGACGTGGCCAAGCCGTTCGTGATCCCGCGCTCGGGCAAGGTCATCGCGTTCACAGTGCGCCTGGGCGCCCCCGACGCCAACCAGCAGCGGTTCTTCAACGACCTGTACGGCGGTCCGCCCAAGGTGCAGCTGTCGATCCTGCGCCGGGGCGACAAGAAGGGCAAGACCCTGACCCACCGCCTGGTCGGCCAGAGCCCGCAGTTCGATGTGAGCAACTTCCTCGGCTCGGCGCCCAGCTTCACCCTGGACAAGCCGCTGAACGTGTCCAAGGGCCTGATCGTGGCTCTCACGGTGCCCACCTGGGCGCCCGCGTTCGCCGTCGGGCTCAAGCGCGATCACTGGTGGCGTTCGTCCCGTACCAAGGGCAAGTGCGACAACGTCAGCCAGACGGCACAGCTGATCAGGATGCAGTCGGTCAAGGTCTTCGGCTGCACCTACTTCACCGCGCGGTTGTACTACACCGCCACCTACGTGCCGGACAACAAGCCGAGCAAGAAGGCCGCGAAGGCGGGCTCCTCGCGCGTCGGCGCTCGTACCGCCAAGGGCGCCTGAGCTTGGCGCCCTCCGGGCGCCGTACCCTCTTTTCGCGGCTGGCCTAGGCGGGTAGCATGGGGCCTGTGAGCACGGAGGCATGGATCTTCATGGTCGGCTTCCGGGTCTTCGATGTCGGCCTGCTGATCGTCTGGCTCGTGTGGTTCTTTCGCATGCGTGACGACGAGGTCGATCCGCCCGAGGATGGCGGCGACGGTGGCGGAGGGAGCCCCAAGCCGAAGGCTCCGCGGCTCGGTCCCGGAGGCGGCGGCCTACGCCTTCCCCTGGGGCGCTGGCCGGTGGGAAAGAGCCGGCCACGGGACAGCCGCAGGCCCTCGCGCGTGCCCGCGAGGCGTCGCCACGCCCCGCCCTTGCCCAGCCCATTGCCGTCGCGGGTACGCTCGCCGCGCCCGCCCTCGCGGATCACGCCGCGCTCCTAGCTCAGCCGCAGGTTCCGGGGTGCTGCTTGCAGTAGCGGTCGAAGGCGTCGGCCGGGTTCTCCCCGGGCTTTGCCTTGGCCGGCGGAGGGGCGGTGGTGCGCGGCGGGGTCGCCGGGGGCCTGGTGCCGCCCGAGGTGTTCGGGGGAGGGGTCGGGCTCGCGGGCGGCGGGGGGGTAGGAGCGCCCGGGGTTGGAGACGGAGAGGGAGACGGGGAGGGAGGTGGAGGCGGAGCCGGTGCGGTGGCCGTGTCGGTCGGCGCCGGAGCGTCGGTCTCCACGGAGATCGTGGGAGTGGTCTCCTGAGCCTTTTCGTCGTCGCCGCCACAGCCGCCGGAGCCCAGGGCGGCGCCCAGAGCCAGCGCGCAGGCCGCAAGCGCCGGGGCGAGCCGCCCCATGCCCCGCCTAGCCCCCGATGGCGGGCAGGCGGCGCCCGCAATGCGGGCAGTCGTTCAGGTCCTTCTGCACCAGCTGCTCGAGCGAGCAGCCGCACAGGCGCAGGTTCTCCACGGCGTAGGGGAGATCGCTGGGAGAGGGAGCGAGCGGGATCGTCCGGCCCACGACTTCGAACGGCTCCCCGGTCTCCTCGTCCACGTAGGTCTTCCCCGGCTCGACCTCGCGGATGACCTCGCGGTCGCTGCTGGTGCGGAGGCGGTACTTCTGGCGAGCACTCATGGATGCGGCAATCTACCAACCCGGATGCGCGTCCTGATCTTCCACGGCTACCTGCTCCGCGGCACCGGGAGCAACATCTACAACACCAACCTCTGCCGCGCCCTGGCCTCCCTCGGACACGAAGTGCACATCCTCTGCCAGGAGCGGGATCGGCAGGGCGTCGGCCTTCCCGAGGGGGTCGTTGTCCACAACCCCGACATCGGCCACGTCCTTCCCGTGTACGTGGCCGACGAGTACGAGGGCTTCGAGGCGGTCTCCTTCCCCGAGCTCGACGGCGAGGCGATAGAGCGCTATGTCGAGGCCAACGTGGGTGCGGTCGCCGCGGTGATGGAGGACTTTCGCCCCGAGGTGGCCCTGGCCAACCACCTGATCATGGGTCCGGCGATCCTGGCCCGGGCCCTGGGCGGAAAGGTGCCCTACGCGGTCAAGGTGCACGGCAGCGCCCTGGAGTACACGGTGCGCCCCCACAGGGAGCGCTTCCTGCCCTACGCCCGCGAGGGGCTGGCGTCCGCGTCGTCGGTGCTCGTGGGCTCGCGCCACACCGCCGAGAGCCTGTGGGAGGTCATGGATGACCCCGGGCTCCCGTCGCGGACGCGGCTGGGGCCGCCGGGCGTGGACGTCGATCGCTTTCGCCCCCGCTCGCCGGGCCAGGCACGTATGGGCCTCGAGGCACTGGCCGACCGCCTGGAAGGCGGCGAGGCGGCCGGGTGGGGAGGAGAGGCGGGAGCGCCCGCGGCGCTCAGGGCCCTCGATCCCGTCCGCGAGCCGATCGTGAGCTACGTGGGCAAGCTGATCGTCTCCAAAGGCGTCGACCTGCTCCTGGCCGCCTGGCCGCTGGTGGTCGAGCGCGTGCCCGGCGCCCGGCTGTGCGTGGTCGGCTTCGGCACCAACCGCGACGCTCTTCACGCGATGGTCCGGGCGCTGGGCGAGGGCGACTTGGCCGCCCTGCGCGAGATCGCGGCCCGGGGCCGCGAGCTCGAGGGCGGCCCGCCGGGCGAGCTGCGCGACCTGGCGACCTTCCTGGAC